>NZ_JAUZVB010000015.1:0-1278 GCF_031844365.1 Exiguobacterium sp. BG5(2022) | reverse complement strand
TGACAAACCAAAAAGCATCAAACAAAATCGAAAAACAAGAATACCGAGTCTTGACAGACTCATGGTACACGACTGTAATTTTCATGAATCGTACACAAGCAAGAGAGCGTACCATCTTACTTGAAGCATTTAAGGAATATGATTCGTTCTTAGGTGGCGTGACGGAAGAAGAATTTATCGGCATGGCATGGATTGAAGTTGTCGAGCATTCGGGCGTATCTTACAAGGAAAGCAGTCCACTAGGATTTGATGAAATGAAAGAACTCGCAAAAGACCCGATGAAGAATCGAAAGAAAAAGATGTTGCGAGAAATCCAACATATCAAACAAGTCATCATACCGTCTGAAAATATCAGTGAGGTAGATACAATTCGTTCACCAATCGATATTGCAAAGTTCGCAACACCAATCATCGGTGACTTAGATAGAGAAGTCTTGCTTGCTATTTTCATGAATACGAAAAATCGAGTCGTGGCAATCGAAAAAGTCAGTGTCGGTTCTATCAATTCGAGCATCGTCCATCCGAGAGAAGTCATGAAGGGTGCGATTCTAAACAATGCTTCAACCTTTGCATTGGTACACCAACACCCTTCACAAAATCCCGAACCTAGTAACGATGATTTGTTAGTAACAGAACGAATGGCAGAAGTCGGGGAAGTGTTCGGAATCAAATTGCTTGACCATGTGATTGTGACAAGTGATGAACGAAACTATGTCAGTTTGAATCAGCGTGGAAGAATTTAAAAATGAAGAGTGGGAAACCACTCTTTTTTGTTTTGTCCTCTATCCGAGCCACATTTTCAAATCGCTCACGAATGGTAGGCGAGTGATCGACACTCGCCCTGATTGACCCCCGATTCATCGAGAATCGGGTTAAAGAGGAACTTTTTCGTTGTCCTATGAGGAAACGAAAAAGAAAAAAAGACGGCATCGCTTTGCGATACCGATTGAAAGACCGACATATCGACAACGCTGTACTGGAACGAGCGAGAACTCAACTCGTCCAGTTCGAACGTTTACATGAACCATCCGATGATACCGACCACCACTCCCAACACCGAGAAGAACAACGACCATTTATTCAAAAGCAACACCTCTTTTCGTTTTTGACTTCCGTTCTATATTCATCATAGATAATGGTTCTGAAAAAATCTAAATTATCAGGGGCTACCGTGTTCGAGGATCGAGAGAATGGCTTGTGGAGTGGATTTTGAGGTGATACTATCGATATTTTCTGATTGCCGGAATGTCTTTTCAAAGAGGAAGATTAATGTTCTTT
>NZ_JAUZVB010000014.1:0-1618 GCF_031844365.1 Exiguobacterium sp. BG5(2022) | reverse complement strand
AGCTTGCTTCATGCAAGCCCACTCTTTTGACCTTGCCCTTACGCTCCGAACGTGCCGTGAAAACGGACAGGAACGTACAGCCCCACACGGCTTTAGACGTGTTGCGGAATGGCCTGTTCATCTTCGATGATCGAGCCAGTCTGCAAGGGGCTGTCGTTATCGACCGTTTTAGGTGCGTTGCGGTGGGTTGTGGACGCTTGGGTGGGCGATGCCCTTCCGAACACCTTAGCGACCGCCCCATGAGCCAAAAACAAGGGTTTACAGGCTTTAAGGCAATTAAAAAAGAGCAGACGGTTTCGCCTACTCTTCTTTAATCCGATTTTGTTGTTGATACCACTCTCTCACCCGTTCAATACAATGCCGAAGCCCGACACCACTTAGGATGACGACTCCGAAGCTATACGTGAAGAACATGATCGACACTTTTTGATGGTGTTCCGTTCCGACTGTATAGATGCCTTGCAAGTGATAAATCAGGATGAATACCACGATTCCAAAAATGACATATAAATTGATAAGGTTGTCTCTGATCCACTTCATGATTTCTTGTTACACACTTTTGTTCTCGATGGCTTTTAGGAACGTATTCTTGACCAGTTCATAAGTCAATTCGTCCAACTCATAAAGGTAGTTCAAGATGGCATAGTGGACGACTTCTTTCAGCAGATACCCGTTCTTCAATCGATGAACCCTCTCGACCTCTTCACTTGAGATTCGAACCGTGAATATGGTCAAGTTCTGCGGAAGTCTCGGGTTAGATAGATATGCCCCCATCAGTTCCACGAAACGTTTTCTCGTCTTCATGTCGAAAGTCAGTTCATCGAATTGCTTATGGTGCAATTGCTGTTCGAAGCCGTTCACCATGTCGATGAAAAGCCCGTTGTAGTTGTGTTGTGACAAAGTTCTTTTAGCATCTGTACCTAAATGCTTATCCATAATCCATTCGAGAAATGGAGACTTTTGATTGTTCAAAACTTCAAAGATGCTGTCGAAAAGCATTTTGTAGAACGGGTGGACTTTGTAAGTTTTCGTTGGATAAGACATATATGGAAACTCCAATCTGTGGGGTACGTTCATCATATCGCTGTACGCCCTTTAATCAGATTGAGTGTATCATAACTATTATTGTATTTGTTTGTCTGTTTTAGCGTAACCATAATTGAGACGTTCCACTTTGTTGTTGTACAACTTTTAATGTCGGTGAACCTGTATTGAGGAAATTGAAGGTTTTGAATTGGTACTCACCCTCCACTCTCACGCTGATTTTTCCTCTATACTGTGTTTTTCCCTCCGAACCCACACCCTCTACTCGATAACTTACCTGATATCCATTGTCTGAAAGCCCTGTCTCATCTAGCCGTTCCTGAGCATAGTTTTTTAAATCACTCGTGACTCCTCCACGCATCTCTGCTTCTTTAGTAATGTCTGCTGCTACTACGGAAGCTTTATGTGATTGAATACCGTATATAGCCAAGTCAGGTATAAACATGATAAATGGAATGAGTATGATGATGCCAAATGCCAATGCGACTGTTCCTTTCATGAGTCAACTCCCTTTCTATAATTAAATAAAAAGGTGGTCACACATTCGATACGACCACCCTCTTTTTTTCACCAA
>NZ_JAUZVB010000012.1:0-1690 GCF_031844365.1 Exiguobacterium sp. BG5(2022) | reverse complement strand
TAAATAGGGTTTATTCATTAATCTTTAAATAATCAGGACAGAAAGAACATTCAGATCGTTCACCAGTGGAAGACATAAAAAAAACGCCCTCTTAGAAAAGAGGACGTTCGAACCTTACATGAAAAAAATCGTACTTGTGAGAAGCATGATATTAGGTGGTAAAATGCTTTTCAAGTTTTTACGATTCGTCAAAACAGCAAAAACTCTATTCACAAGATTCCTCTAAATTATAGCATTGCCCTATGTTTACTACAATGTTTTGCCGTTTTTTTATTGCATCTATGCAAGAAAAAAACTTCCTTCTTCTAACCGATTCTCGATGAATCGGTCAAATAGAATCATTAGAATGTGGTCATGCAATGAACACATTCATCCATGCGTGAGGTCGAGTGGGCGATCATGACGAGAAAAGGCACACTTTCGTGTGCCATTCTCTCATTTCGCTTCATCGATACGATGTGCCTTTTCATATCCTTCATACATTTCGAGTGCTTTTGAAGCACGAATGTTACTCAACACTTCCCCTTCCTTCACCTCGTACAGTTGAACGAATTTCGCTGTTCTCATGTAATACTGGAAATGGGCTTTCTCGTCTTCCGTTCCTAGACAATAGAATTGCACTCCTGATTCCCGTGTCATGAGGATGCCGTCATACTTTTCATTCATGAGCATCTTAGGAACGTCATACAGATAGAAGTCGAAGCGATGACTTTTCACGTCTTTTCTGATGGTCTGAATGATGGACGGGAATTGTCGGTTGATGGTGTTCGTGATTTCTCTTTCGAGCCGTTCCTTTTTCTTTTCCATCTTTTGAATCTCTTCCTCTGTCTCGATTTTCAAGATGGCATCTTTAAATAGTATCTCTCGGTATGCTTTGATTTTCCGTAGCAATCGGACGGCTCTTTTTTCTTCTATTCTCATGGTCGGTTCTCTCCTTAGTTACCCGTTCCCGTCCTCTGTGGACGGGTCGGGTAAATTGTTTTGGTCAGTTAGATGGTGCGAGAATGAATACGTTTCGTGATTCCTTTGTGACTGGGTTGTTCAGAATCGGACTGTACAATCGGTCAATCAATTCTTGAATCGCATGGTCATGCAGTCCGATGGTTTCGCCTTGTCCGTCATGCGATACGATGACGAGTTTCCCGTATAAAATCACGTCTTGGAAGAAGTCGATTTGTGAACGCTTCTTATTCGTATCAATCATAGTAGGAAGCAATTTCGTTAAATCGTCACGGAACAAAAATTCGTCATCGTGATAAATATCGATATGCTTCATTTCTCTCGGGCAGTAGCATGAGAACACGTTCTCGATGTTGCCCGTTATCAATTCGTATGATTCGTCTGATTCGTAGGAAACGACTTGTGCCGTTCCGTCTTCTTCAATGACAACAGCGTATGATGCTTGGCGGTACGCTTTCAAGTTCTTTTCCGTATCATTTTCATTACACGCTTGGAATGAGTTGAGATATTCGGCACTCAATCCTCCGTGAAGATATGCAACGCAACACGGGAACGTTTCGAATCGCTTATAGTCGAAGAGTCCACTATCCCGTTTTTTGAAGGCGATGAAACTTTCATCATCAGCCGTGATGAAATGTTTCGTTCCGTCATTAATCAGTGTGACGTTCACGATTGCGTTGTGACGTGCGATGAGTTGGATGTTGAGTGGTGTTTGAAAGGTCTTTTTCAT
>NZ_JAUZVB010000011.1:0-2527 GCF_031844365.1 Exiguobacterium sp. BG5(2022) | reverse complement strand
GGACCGTGTGTCTTAGACGCTAGATCAAGGTAGAAAGGGCGTACGGTGGATGCCTTGGCACTAGGAGCCGATGAAGGACGCGACGAACAGCGAAATGCTCTGGGGAGTGGTAAGTACACATCGATCCAGAGATCTCCGAATGGGGGAACCCACCGCCGGGAGACTGGCGGGACACCCACGTGAATACATAGCGTGGCGTGAGGCATACCCGGGGAACTGAAACATCTAAGTACCCGGAGGAAGAGAAAGAAAATTCGATTCCCTGAGTAGCGGCGAGCGAAACGGGAACAGCCCAAACCAGGAAGCATGCTTCCTGGGGTTGTAGGACACTCTACACGGAGTTACAAAGGGATAGGGTAGGTGAACGACCTGGAAAGGTCGGCCAGAGAAGGTGACGGCCCTGTAGCCGAAACCCCATCCCCTCCAGAGTGGATCCTGAGTACGGCGGGACACGTGAAACCCCGTCGGAATCCGGGAGGACCATCTCCCAAGGCTAAATACTTCCTAGTGACCGATAGTGAACCAGTACCGTGAGGGAAAGGTGAAAAGCACCCCGGAAGGGGAGTGAAAGAGATCCTGAAACCGTATGCCTACAAGTAGTCAGAGCCCGTTCACGGGTGATGGCGTGCCTTTTGTAGAATGAACCGGCGAGTTACGATGGCGGGCGAGGTTAAGCCGATGAGGCGGAGCCGCAGCGAAAGCGAGTCTGAACAGGGCGCATCAGTCCGTCGTCGTAGACCCGAAACCAGGTGATCTACCCATGTCCAGGATGAAGGTCAGGTAACACTGACTGGAGGTCCGAACCCACGCACGTTGAAAAGTGCGGGGATGAGGTGTGGGTAGCGGTGAAATGCCAATCGAACCTGGAGATAGCTGGTTCTCTCCGAAATAGCTTTAGGGCTAGCCTCGAGGTGAAGAGTTCTGGAGGTAGAGCACTGATTGGACTAGGGGCCCCCACAGGGTTACCGAATTCAGTCAAACTCCGAATGCCAGCAACTTGTACTCGGGAGTCAGACTGCGAGTGATAAGATCCGTAGTCGAGAGGGAAACAGCCCAGACCATCAGCTAAGGTCCCCAAGTGTATGTTAAGTGGAAAAGGATGTGGCGCTGCACAGACAACTAGGATGTTGGCTTAGAAGCAGCCACCATTCAAAGAGTGCGTAATAGCTCACTAGTCGAGTGGCGCCGCGCCGAAAATGTAACGGGGCTAAACATACCACCGAAGCTATGGATCCCGTAAGGGATGGTAGGAGAGCGTTCCAAGCAGCAGTGAAGCGGTATCGTGAGGAGCCGTGGAGCGCTTGGAAGTGAGAATGCCGGTGTGAGTAGCGAAAAGAGGGGTGAGAATCCCCTCCGTCGAAAGCCTAAGGTTTCCTGAGGAAGGCTCGTCCGCTCAGGGTTAGTCTGGACCTAAGCCGAGGCCGAAAGGCGTAGGCGATGGACAACAGGTCGATATTCCTGTACCGCCGTACCACCGTTTGAACGATGGGGGGACGCAGAAGGATAAGGTGACCGTGCGACTGGAAGTGCACGGACAAGCAGCGAGGCCGTCGGGTTGGCAAATCCGCCCGGCATACAAGGTTGAGCTGTGACGTGGAGCCCGTAGGGCGAAGCACCGGATTTCACGCTGCCAAGAAAAGCCTCTAGTGAGGAGGTCGGCGCCAGTACCGCAAACCGACACAGGTAGGCGAGATGAGAATTCTAAGACGCGCGGGATAACTCTCGTTAAGGAACTCGGCAAAATGGTCCCGTAACTTCGGGAGAAGGGACGCTTATGGCAACATAAGCCGCAGTGAATAGGCCCAAACGACTGTTTAGCAAAAACACAGGTCTCTGCTAAATCGCAAGATGAAGTATAGGGGCTGACGCCTGCCCGGTGCTGGAAGGTTAAGGGGATGTGTCATCGCAAGAGAAGCACTGAACCGAAGCCCCAGTAAACGGCGGCCGTAACTATAACGGTCCTAAGGTAGCGAAATTCCTTGTCGGGTAAGTTCCGACCCGCACGAAAGGCGTAACGATTTGGGCACTGTCTCAACGAGAGACCCGGTGAAATCATAGTACCTGTGAAGATGCAGGTTACCCGCGACAGGACGGAAAGACCCCATGGAGCTTTACTACAGCCTGATATTGAGGCTTTGTACGCGATGTACAGGATAGGTGGGAGTTTGTGAAGCCGGAGCGCCAGCTTCGGTGGAGACACCCTTGGGATACCACCCTTTGCGTATAGAGTCTCTAACTCGCAGCCGTGATCCGGCTGGAGGACCGTGTCAGGCGGGTAGTTTGACTGGGGCGGTCGCCTCCTAAACAGTAACGGAGGCGCCCAAAGGTTCCCTCAGAATGGTTGGAAATCATTCGAAGAGTGCAAAGGCAGAAGGGAGCTTGACTGCGAGACCTACAAGTCGAGCAGGGACGAAAGTCGGGCTTAGTGATCCGGTGGTTCCGCATGGAAGGGCCATCGCTCAACGGATAAAAGCTACCCTGGGGATAACAGGCTGATCTCCCCCAAGAGTCCACATCGACGGGGAGG
>NZ_JAUZVB010000010.1:0-13048 GCF_031844365.1 Exiguobacterium sp. BG5(2022) | reverse complement strand
AAAAACGGGTCTTACAGGCTTCAAATCTTCTCTGTATGCTTACAGTTCGGGAAACGACTACATCCATAAAATGAGCCTTTATTTGACTGTCTCAACTTTAGTGGCTGACCACATTTCGGACATTCACGAGTCTCTTTCTTAGCATCATCTTTATACCGTTCTATCGATTCTTCTGACTTTCCGTGATTGACGAAGGACTCTAATTCATCACGTCCAATCAGTCGTACATTTACCTTCTGACCAACCAATTTTGCGCTCTTGGTGAACCGACTATTCGTTACCACCCATGCTTCTTCACAATCGAAATAGTGCTGTGCTGTGAAGACTTCTTGAATCGCTTGAATCCCAACGTTAGAACCATATCGTTTCGCTTGGACGACAATCTTTTTTCCATCTTTCGATAAGATCAAGTCAGCCCCAAAATCATTGGTCGTCTGTGTCGTTGATGCTTTATATCCTCTTTGTTCGAATAACCATTTCAGGTATCTTTCGAACCCAATCCCGTCCATCTTATCGATTTGATACAAGCTAGAGTTTTGATAATCTTTAGTATGTTGTGTTCTCTTTATCGAACGAATTAAATATGGAACACCTAAGACGATTAAGCTAAGTCCAATCCCCATCAGAAGAGTCGATAGACTAGGGAATTTCCCTGATAGTATGTTGTCTAACTCCCTGTAAAGAATGAACATTCCACCTATCAATAAGGCGATCTGAACACTCAACAATTCATTGTGTGCCTTTTTCTTTTTCTTTGAGTACCGATAATGCTTTTTCATTTTCTTCACTCCTATTCATCTAAGTATCTATGTCTGAATCACCACAACAAATATGAATCCACGCAAGATAGATAAAGGGATAACTTCGTTATCAAAAGACCCTGCTAAGTATTTCAAGTACCATATCTATTCTAGGAACGTGGATAATATCTCTAGGTACTGGTCATGGACGGGCAGAGTACGGGTACTAACCTTTATAGGCAATTGACACATTTTTTTCGGAGTGCGTTTCGACTTCGAAACGTATTGTTCTTGGTGCTTTTCAGCGAACGTCGCTGCACGATAGACAAGGCTCGTGAGAAGCATCGACTTGACCTGTTTCGCACGTCTGATAGTGTTGATTAAATCCTGTGTGCGGTAGACGAGATACCCTGCTCCACG
This sequence comes from Exiguobacterium sp. BG5(2022), assembly GCF_031844365.1. Taxonomy (GTDB): domain Bacteria; phylum Bacillota; class Bacilli; order Exiguobacteriales; family Exiguobacteriaceae; genus Exiguobacterium; species Exiguobacterium profundum. Next base: position 11,888 of record NZ_JAUZVB010000010.1, on the reverse strand, counting down.
TCCTTTGAGGGCGTTCCCGTTCGCATCCTTCTTCTTGCGTACAACAAACCCGTTAGAAGCGTTGTGAACGGCTTCTAACGCCCGTGTGATGCTCTTGTGTTTCTTCACTTCCCCGAACAACTCATTTGCTAATTGACGTGACGTGACTTCAAGGGGCATAGCTTCTCCCTCCCCATCGGGCAACACTTTTTCGAAGTGTGATTGGAAAGAACTCGTCAAGTCGTCTGCAAGTTCATGCTTGTGGTCGTATTTACGTTGTTCACGGGTCTTCTTATGCTTGTACCAACCCTTTGTGACGACAGAGAACCCTGTAATGTCCTCAATCATCTTCTTGTCGAACCAGTAACCCCCAACGTCATATGACGAACGGACAGTCCGAATGACTTCTCCTTGCTTTTGTGGTGTCGAAAGAGCGTTGTTCCATTCTAAAATCTCTTGCAAAGCATCTTCGAACGGAATTTCATCCTTACAGTTGGCACTAGCCAATTGTAGGATGATTGAGTTACGATTCCCGACTTCCCCATACTTCTTCAATTCGTTGTACCATGCTTGTTTTGTGTACATTGATTTGCCTGTACGGAAGCGATCTACACGGAACTGGCTGTGCCATTCTTTTGCTTCTTCGCAATTCCACACGTTCGATGGTTCAAAGTACATAATTGTTTCTTCTCTCGGGAATCTAGCCCATCCGAACACTTCTTTCCCTGTGTCGATTGGAAGGACGTTCATTTCCTTTTTAAGACGGTTTGCAATGTCTTTCGCATAGTTGATGCCCTTTTCTCCGTACCACGCTTCTTCGAAGCGTACAAAGAACTGTACACCCTTCGGAGTCGATAAAATCAAGAAAGGAAGGAAGTCGAAGCCCATATATTCGAATGCAAAAAGAATCTGCTGTACGCTCATTTTTTGGTCAATGTCGAAGCAAATTGTCTGTACTCGTCTTAGGTTATTTGTCGATATGTATGAATGGTGGTCGGCTCGTGCATATATGTTCGGAGTCCAGTGAGACACACCGCCAAAAGATGATTCGTGATAGTGTAATACACCACCGATCGAGCGAGCAATGTCCTGCCCGATTTCTTGTTCTTCCCCGATGTATTTCTTGTCATATGCGACACGGACTGCCCCTTGCGTTTTGAGTTCAAAATCACATTTTTGTTTGATAGAAATCGGAATATCATTTGCATAAGATTCGTATAAACCGAAGCCGTCTCCGATGATATGTCGAACCACTTTTTCTTCAAGACTCGTATGTACTCGGTGAACCGTTTTGAGTGCGTTTTCCATTGATATACCACCTTTCTTGAAATGTATTTGGAACGAAAAAAGAGGTTTGCCATGCTCGGTAATCGAGCGTGGCAAACCCCAAAGTCAGACTAATCTTACATTCATACCATGAAAATAAATTAAAAATTTCACGATAATTAATCGAATTTTAATCCATTTTCCTAGTTAGAATGTTTGCAAACCATATGAAATGTGGTAACTTATATATATCAAAGAACTATCGCCAAAGATAAAAGGCGTGTGTTCCTGACAATAAGTGTAGCTTACACTCATATGATCTGAAGATTAGTGGTGCTTTTCGAAACACTTTTTGAATTTTCCCCGTCCCGCCAAGAATGAGGAATTCATCTAGTGTATGGTTGCCACTTTTCTTCTTTTTTTTATGCACTTTTTTAAGTGCCTGATAAGAAGGTACTATATTATATTTTCTCAAACTAATTCTAAAGTCATTTTCTAGTGATTATATTACACTAATTTTAGGGAAATTGCTTTAATATTTTGGTGAATGAATTGCACAAAATTACATTACCATGATATAGAAAAAACTATTCCCGTTTTCGAAACGGGCTATTTTTTTCTTCCTCGATGAATTTTTCCACCGTTTCTTCCGACCAAAAGTTCTGTTCATCAATGATTAAATCAGGTGGTGGAATAATTTTTCCCGACTGTACATATCTCCAAAAATAAGTCGGTTTATCAATTGTCGTGTTAGGGATCGCTTCAACCAACCTTTCAAAAAACGTTCGTTGTTTAACGTATTTGGATGGTTCGAACGTCTCGTTCCCATCCAGTTTCCCCGATGGAGTCAAAGCATAATCAAGAATATCTAAATATAGTCGTAAAGACTTTGCATTCAGTTTATTATAAGCATCCGTGTGATTGAGCAAGGTTTTCTTTTGACCCTTCGGCTCGTTCATGAAAAGAGCGAGTTGATAAAAAACTAATTCTTCCTCATTACTAAGAATGACGGAAGACGGGTCTTCAATGCGTTTCTTCACATTCGGAAAGTTATGATAAATCAATTCTAATCCACGATTCACATAACCACTCCTTCACTATTTAGTTTATACTAAGATTATAGCACACACCAATAATTTATGACATATATTTAAGTAAAAAATTACTAAACGGCTGCGTTACATGGTATAATGTATATAGGTAGAAATATAGCAAAATCATACTAAAGTGAGGTGTAGAAATTGATGAAAATAATTTTTTCCATAATCAAACGGTTTATCTTCTATCCGTTTGTGGTTGGTGGCTCGATGTATATGTTTGTTTTCGGTGATCCGATTAACCAAAATGATTCTTTTAAGGTTTCGTTCTTCGAAAACTTGTACCAAACCACTGTTCCACTCGGATTCGATATAATTCCCGATCAATTCTACACCTACCTTTCATTTTATTTCATCGGTTACTCTTACGGAGTGATCAGTAAATACTTTGGTGTACGAAAATTCAAACGTGGATTGATCCTTTCATTCCTCATTTTTTGTTCTAAGTTCGTTATCATTACCGTGATGCTTCCGATTGCACCATTTATTTTTATTGGGAATATCATTAAAGTTTTGATCGATCTAATCAAACTAAACAAAAAAAATAAACGAAATCGCTCATATTTACCACAACACCAAACTGTCGAAAGTGTCGAAAACGCACTTTGATTCAATATAAAAGCCCCGTTGATCTTTTACGATCAATAGGGCTTTTTGTTTGCATCCACTCTATAACAGTCCACCCTGTGTCTATACAAGTGAAAGGGCGGTGATAGTAATGACGTGCTACGAACGGACAACCTTAGCATTACAAGCGATACAAACCTTCTTCACGGCACTGTGTTTATTCACCCTATGAGCAAGTTCGAACTTGCCAACGGGTGAGTGATTGGTAGTGATTCACGACACGTCAGAGACGTGCTGCGGATTGGCCTGTCATCTTCGATGATCGAGCCAATCTGCAAAGTGAACTCACTATTCATTCAGCACTACCCCATGAAGCCCTGTGAGTGTATTCAAAAGATATACAAGCTTTAAGTAGTCTTCACTTTTCAATTCATCGTAATCATGACTACCATGAAGAATAGAGTTTCTATTTAATCGGCTCTTTCCCTTAGAATGAAACATATTATAGAATCCCTCTAAAGCTTTCATTTGAAAAAAACGTTCAATGTCTTCATGCTTTTCAGTTTCTCTGAAATAGTCACCTGCAATCTCTTTCACCTCATGTTTTTTTAATTGCTTTTTAGTCGGGCTTTCGTGCATAAACTTACCACCATTCCCTTGACTTTCCTTCCAATTCGAAACGAAATACTCAAGGATCGGGTACACCCCCATTATGGCTAAAGTGAAATCACCATTCATATACGCCTTATAAGTTTGGTTTAGAGTTGTTTTGTGCCTTTGCATATAATCGAGTTCATTTATTTTCGAAACCGTCTTCCCTATTGAATGTTCCATCCATTCAGAAACTTTCTGTTCATTCATGTATTCTTCGTATTCATCTATGTACAGATCACCGTAATAGTCCATATCGAGGTAGACTTCATTCTCTGACATAGAATGAGAAAAATCGATAATTTGTTTCTCGAATTGATTCAACCCTTCATAAAAAGCATGAATCGCTTCGAAGTCAATACTTTGTACCGCACTCTGTATTCCAGTCAGAACTGATTGAATATTTTTTATGGATTCTTCGCTCACAAGAACTTTTGAGATTTTATCATCCCAATATTTCAATCCTGCGGTAATGTTTTGAACAGCACTAGAAATACCTTCTGAATAATTCTGTTTTTCATCACTCACTCTTATCTACCTCAATTCTATCTTTATTGTATTTATGGAATGTTGACTTTTGAATTGGTAGCGTTCGACAAATATCCATCACACTAAACCCTGAATCATACATCATAAATGCTCGATCCAATACATCGGGGTCAATTTTTTTCCGTCCACCTACACGCCCTCTTTTCCTTGCCGATTCTAAACCGACTTTGGTACGTTCGATAATCATGTTCCGTTCGGTTTCTGCAAACATCGAAAAAATCGTAAACATGAGTTTTCCCGAATCAGTGGACGTGTCAATTCCATCATTCACGATATGGAGATGAATATCACGTTCCTTTAAATCTTCAACGAGATTAATCAACTGTCGCATTGTCCTACCTAACCGATCTAACTTCCAAACAACTAACTTGTCACCATTCCTCAAATATTCTAAGCACTTCTCAAATTCAGGTCGTTCTTGTGTAGCCCCTCGTTTTTCATAAAAAATCTTTTCACAACCAACTTCTTCTAACTTGTCGATCTGAAGATCGAGATTTTGATTTTTTGTCGAAACTCTCGCATAACCGATTTTTGCCATTTTGACCCTACCTCTCATAAATAGTCTATAAACTCATTATATCATTAAGAAAATAGACTTTGTTTTATAGACGAGAAAACGGAAAAAGGTGAAAACAAAAAAGTACCGAACTAAGCCATTTTGCAAAGTTCGATACTTGTCTCTATTTATGAGTCCATTAAACAATCGTTTTATAGACTTGTTAATCACTTATCAATAGTTCCTTTTGAAAACCCAAAATGCCCTACATTAAGAATTTCAACGGTATCGCCAATTTTCATTGATCTATCACTCATACCAATCTACTCCTTAATAACTCATATTTATTGATACTATTAGCCGTACGATTTTTTAGCCATTAAGCAAAATGAGCATCGAATCTGAAAGATTCCCCGCCCTCGTATTGAATTATCATTTTCCCATCCCCTAATGCCTTAACTCCCGTAACCTTGTCTAATGAGTACCTTTGTCTTTCCTTCAATGAATCGTACGACATGGCGTGCTTTGCATAAAACCTTATAAATTTATTATATTGAGCATCCGTTAATTCAGAAGCAAATTCAGGTCTTCTTCCTTTTTGTTCAGGTACTGTGATTTTTCCATGTTCAAATTTCATTTCAGACATTTCATTATTCCTCCTTATTGTTAGAGTCGTTAAGATAGTTCTTCGTCTTTTTGCTGACACTCTGTACAAACATACGCATTAGTATCGATGTAATTAGCTTTTATCACCTTGTGTTCAGTTTCTATACCACAAGTAACACAATTACGAAAAATAATGTCACCGACCTCATGTTTAGTCATTTAAAGAACCTCCGAATTTGTTTTAAGTACGTTGGCCTGATTATCTTTGATAATCGAGCCAACGTCTATTAAATTAGTAAGCAAGTTTTAATTGACCATTCATTTCTTCAAAATACGTTCGATTTCCTTGTTGACCGAAGATAAGTTGTTCGAACATCGATTCAAGGATCGGTACAGCTATACTGTTCCCTGCAAGAGCGTACAGTGTTGCGTTACGTTTTCCTTCCTTTGATGGAAAACGTTTGAGAACCGAATCAAAATCTTCATCATCAAATCCCATGAGTCTCCACACTTCACGTTCTGTCAGGTAGCGATATGCCGGTTCATCCTTGTGTCGAATGATTCCTGCATTCGGACAGCGATCTTGACGCTCGGTAATCGTCCAACAGTAATCTTCAATCACATTCAGTCTACGTTTATAAGTATCTGTCTTTTTGACAGGATTGAACTCTTCGATCTTATTCAACATGGAAGGAACGGCAATCTTATATTGTTCTCCAGTTACATTTTTCTCTAAGAAGTGGTCGATACTTTTCATTTTTCTTCTTCGCATTTTCGAAAAGTCGAAGCATCCTTCTAATGTCGATACACAAAAGACCCGATCTCTCTTTTGGGGAAGTCCGAAATCTCTAGCATCCAACACTTCAAAACTGTTCTGATAACCTAATTCAGTCATTTCATTCAAATAGTGATTGAATGCAGGAATTGTTTTCTTGTCGAGTACACCAACAACGTTTTCCCATACGACAACTTTTGGTTTCCACTCTCCCATACCTCGGATAATCTTAATTGTTTCGTGCATCAAAGAACTTCTCGTTCCACTCCCTGCCGAAGCACCCCGTTTCTTTAATTCAGGCTTCATATTACTACTGTACTGCGCCCTGCTGTTATCCTGACATGGTGAACCATGTACAAGTATATCAGGACAAAGATTCCACCCCACAACGGATTGTGGTTTATGCTTATGATCGTATAGTGCATTGTAAGCACGAACCCGATTCTCCTGAATTTCAACATAATCGATTGACTTGTGATTCACTCCCAAGTTAATAAGCGCCTTGCGTGGCGCACCAATCCCACCGAACAATTCAAGTATTTTTATTGTTTTTTGTTCCATTGCCAATTCAACCCCGTTCGATAAATTCGCTTGCTTTCTTTATATCATTATTATATCATATGTATATCATTAAAACCACACTTAGATGATGAAAAGGAGATTTATATTTATGGGAACTTTAAGATTCTTCACCGAAAATGAAAAATTCGTTATTCAACAAATCACGGAACTTAATCAAGAAACCAATCGATATGATACTGTCGAAGACATGACAGCAGCGATCATGACCCTGCCTGATTCAGTTATTCATGAATACATGGTCGAAGTTGAACGTGGAGTAGATATAGTGGGCGATGTTTTTAGAGCATTTGCGACTAGAGCAGGTATCTATCAGGACTCACCAAAGAAAGATAAAGAAAGCCCCCTGCATTGAGCAAGGGGCTTTCTTTATCGCATACATTAAAAATAATACATGATTCCTGCTACAATAATTGCAATAATAGCGATAGTGAACACCTGACTTAACGTAACTCCACTTCTCTGTTTCATAATTTCTCTCCTTCCTTTTTAATTTTATCAATCATATTTCCAACCCTCTCATTTTTAAATAAGTGTATTTACATCTAAGATCATGAATGTAAATAGATTACTGCTTGGAAAATGTTCACTGTTTAATTCGTTTATTATCTTTGTTGCGATGATATATTCGGCACAAATACTAATCAATTTATCATTTCTTGATAAGTATTCAGGAACACCATGAATCGTATCTGTCAGAAACCATACAGCTTCGTTTCGGAAGCATAATTCTTCTTTACCGTATGAATGATCTCCCTTTTGAAAAGCCCCTCTCGTCCAGTTTAGATGTAATGTCAGTAACGAAAGGGATAGTTTGGAAATCTCGTTCTCCGTCTTGTCATTAAGTCTTTTTTGGATGCCATCAATTTCAGAATCCATCAGTTTCATTTTTTCAAGAAAGTGCTGTCTCGTGATTTTTGCGGTTTTATTTTTCGTAAACAACTTCTCAACTCCTCTATTTCTTATTTTTGACTTAATCATTTATCTTCATACAGATTTTTAACTTGTCTTGATAAAGATACTAAAATCATATCTAGCATCTGATCCGTCAGTTCATTCCCATCTTTTAAAGTATTGAGGATGATTGCTTTTGTAGCATCAACATACTCTTGCTCTAATGCTAATTTCGCATCTTTTAGATTGCTTAACGCTTCTTTCACTTCATATTCTGCCTTTGTTAGATTGCTAAAATTACTTGTTTCCATTACCATCAACCACTCCCTTATGCAAATTTTACTTATAACATAATTATACAACTTGTATAACATAAAAGCAACACTGAACTGAAACTGCAATTAAAAAACCCTTCTAACTTATGCAGAAGAGTTTTCCGTATGGAGTGATAACGAAAGCCATTCATCTAGTCTTTCAGAAGCTAAGACCAATACCGTTTCATTCATCTGTTGATTTAACATTTGTTCAATCTCTTGCTTTAATTGATTTGAAAGCAAACGATAGGATTTTGTATGCCCTGTATAGACCCTTTCGGTAAGTTCTTCTGATTTCTCTCCTAAGATCGAAACAAGACTAACCGAAACTCTTTTTCGGATAGTTTTACTATGGTCACATCCTGAAACGACTTTGACCATTGCTCTGAATGTCACCCTGATAGAATTGCTCGTTCCATATTCTCTTTCGATTTGAATCAGCATTTTCGGTTCTTGGTCATACCCGACCATGCGATCCATATAGAACAATCGTTCAGGGAAAGGAACAATCTTCATGAATTTATACATCGCTAATTCTCCAATCTTCAATTCCAAATTACCTCGATCATATCGAAAAGACTTGTCGAGGATGCTCTAGCATCCTGTGAACGCTTAGAAGCGTTCTCGTGGACGTTCTGAATCAAGTCCTCATTACATGAGTATTCTAAGTCATTGCAGACGTTCCGATACTCGTTTACAGCTTCCAGTTCGCCTATATATGCTATCTGTTGCGTTTGCTCAACAACCTCACTGTCACTGTACACAATCGGGTAGATAACCCATCCAATTACGGACAAGGGAAGGGCGACCATGATAAAGACAATGATGTTGGTCATCGCTTTTTTCATCAGACACCCTTCCCTTCATGTTTGTATTAACTTCTACCCTTTATATCGGTTTACCCCATTCCATTTACACTTCTTCTCAATCCTTAAATATTTTCCATGTTGTTAGCGATCAACCGATCATTTTTTAAATCAGTGTGGCCTGAACGTTGAAAACGTTTGAGCCACACTGGTTAAGTTTGAATCACTTTATTTAGTCTTGATACGCAACGATGATGTATTCTCCGTCATCGCTTTGAAGTTCATCAATTTTTTGATGTACTGTTTTTGTATAATCTTCGTATTCACCAACCATGAGTAACGTTGCTTCTTCTTTGCTCACAATTTCTTTAAAATGATGCTTCAACACTCGATCAAATTCCGTATCGTAATCACCTTGTTTGTGAGCAAAGAGTTCCACCATGTCCGATCCGTCAAATGTTCTAAACTCAATTACTGTGTTCTCCACGCTAGAACGTTGGTTCACTAAGAACAGAATCCCTTTCGCAAACTCTTCCAAGTTTTCATGTCCTTTGAGTTGGTAACTATAAATCTTAGTTGCTTCCATATTAAAATCCCCTTTTGAGTTATTTGGTTAGATTGAATAGAGTGATAAGTATATCTGACGAACTTCTTCTTTTTCGATCACCATCACATTTTGTTCATCAATGATGCAGACAGCATACGGACTGAACACCACCACCCTTCCATCATCCTTAACATTCGCCCGAATTACATCCACCGCACCGTCCAAGCCGTCTATCACGGCTTGAACAGTTTCGATGACCAACAATCTATTCTTTAGTTGTCGGAACGCTTCAAACGTCTTTAAATCGGTTTCACGATAGATAATATGTTCCAAGCATTCATCAATCCTTTCTAGCGAGGTAATTTAACATTCCTGTTTGTATTGTAGCCCCACAAAACCGACTACACTCATTAAAATCATGGAGAAAGCAAAGAGCCAAGTTCCTGACATATGCTCGGTATTCTGTACGAGAAACGACCCCATGAGGACAACCAAAATCAACAAGACTTGCAATAGAAATACCGGTGCTGAAATGCGTTCCATAATATTTTTTCTCCCGTCTTTGATGACAGGATAACCGTTGGTACGCTATTCTTGTAGTGTCGAGTTACAAGAGCGTATGGCTATCTGCCATGCGTTTTTTTATTCAATATTATTCGTTAATTAATTCTTTTTTTCGCGTGATTTCCATTGTTTCTTTGAACTCACTTGCATAGGCTCCACTAGCACTCTTCATTTCATCCTCGGTCAAATAAACTGTCACGACCATTCTGCTCGGTGTTTCAAAGATCATACTTTCAAAATTCTCAACATATACCTCTTTCTCTAGGTACGATCTCGTTTCATCGTTCATAAAATAATCTATATCCTTCAAGTCAAACACTTCAATCTTCTCTTCTGTTTCGATGTATACAATTTTGCGATCATTCACCTTTTCGAACCATACCTTTTCAATTGAAGTAGAGTCGGTAGAATCTAATGACCAACTTTCATTCTTCTTATCATGTTCGCGTAACCAATTTACTCCTGTATTGAAAATCGAATTAAAGCCAACTACGGCTAAGATTACAATTACTAAAAGTAATATTGTCTTTGCAATACCGTGTTTTTCTTCATACATAAAAATCTTATCCCCCATCTTTGATGACAGGATAGCCATTAGTACGCTATACTTGTAGTGTCGAGTTACAAGAGCGTATGGCTATCTGCCATGCGTTTTTTTATTTTCAATTCAGAATGACCGTCTATAACCAATCACTAACACTTGCCCAATGACGATATAAAGGATAAGCGAGGGAATCAAGATGGTGTCACCCGATCCCCAAGCGATTGCAAATACTGCTGTCACTATGAGCAACCATTTATAGAGGGTCACTTTATCACCACGACCCTCTTTTTGTTTTTCAATTCTTCTCACCAAACACTCGACTAGCAAGATGTTCAGTAAGAAGATAAAACCCATATAAGCACTAAGCATTTATTCTTTCCTCTCCGTTTCTTCAAACACGGTCGAGAAGTTCACTAAGAGCGAACGGATACTTTTCAACGAACTTATAACGGTCTTGATGTAAGTTTTCCGTGAAGTTCGTCAATCTGTTGATGTGAACTAATTCATTCAGAAGTTTTTGATTCTCTTCATAGTAGAATGAAATTCCGGCAGTTGCTTTCCAGTGTCGCATCGATCTAACGCCAACTCCCGTTTCGGACTCTTTCAACTTTCGTTCTGTCGCCTTTTCTCGCTTCTTCTCGTTCGATTCAATTTTAGACATGATGTTCTTGACGATGATTGTCGCATACTTCCTTACAACGTCCTCTGTCTCGTTCTGAACTTCCGTGTGTGATAATACTGTTGTCATATTCAATCTTCCTTCCCATTGACGAGAAGCCGTTTCTTGCAATGTCGAGTCACAAGAGCGATGGCTAATCTATCATTTTTGATTTTTCACTTATGTACTTTCTTCGATCCCCCTCTCTCAACCTTATATCATAATTATATCATACATATATCATTTAAGCAATACACAATATATCATTAATATATCACTAAAAACTTTTTACGATTGAAAGGGTGGTTCGAACCACCCCATCAATCAAGCCCGTTCTGCAATGAGTCTGTTGGGCTTCCGAATATTGATGATATGTTGTGCATAGGCATATTCAAACGCTTTTTTATGGACGTAAGAATGGATTTCAAGCAATTGTTCGATTCTCCATCTTAATTCTAAATCGATTCCTTTCATTTGTTCCAACACCTCACGATATGTCAACTCTCCTTGATGACTCAATTCATCGAACGTGTGATTCGCTTCAAGAATTTGCTGTTCGGTTAAATTCATTCCTGTGCAAGTCAATCGATAGTGAATGTTCTCTGCTTCATGAAATGCCATGAACACCGCACCTTTGATGTAGTCGAGTTCTTCTTTGTCGGTGAAAGGCTCGCTGATCTTCCCGTAATGTTCATTCTCGAATTGGAACATGACATGATGTTCTCTTTCTTCGACAACGACTTTCCCATATACACCAGTGCGAACCGTTGCTTGCTGTGCCATCCCTTGAATCAGTTCCAATTGCTTCTGACGTGTCGAATAGCGTTTTCCTGTGATGGTTTGAAGTTCTTTGATTCTCATGTACTTGTTCCTCCTGTTTTTCCCTCGGGCGAAATCGCCCCGAAAGGGTGAATTTTTGCCGTTTTGACACGTTAGACGAACGTCCATCGCAAGGGAAACGTCAAGGGTTTCAGCAGTTCACTTTTTCGTTTCAAT
>NZ_JAUZVB010000009.1:0-13414 GCF_031844365.1 Exiguobacterium sp. BG5(2022) | reverse complement strand
GTCTTTTGTGATAGTGTTTTAAGCATTTTTATTCTCTCCTTTTTTATGATGGTTCGGTTGGGTCGTATGTTTCAATTTTTGTTAGTTGGTAGTACACATACGCAATATAAAGTGTCACTAAGAACAAAACGATGTTGACAACTGGATTCGTAACAAGAAGTTCGTAATTTTCAAAAGAGACAATGATGAAGATGAATGGAGACGTGTAAATCATGATGACAAATAGTTTCCAGTCTTTAAATTTTCTTCGGAAATCTCTTGCTAGTTCGTTACGATAGATTGCTTTCTCTTCCATTTGTTCGACCACTTCACGAAGTTCTGTTGTGTCAGGACTACCTGAATCCTCAAGGGCTTGTAGTTGGTCATGGAACAACTGAACCACTTGGAAAGGATACTTTTGATTGACTGAATAAAATGCTTGTGAAATCGTCTTCCCTTCACTCAATAATAAATACGCTTGTTCGATATCGTCTTTGAGTGGGTTATCAAGACTCGGAAGAATAGATGCAAGAGCATTTTTGACATTTCCAAACGTTCCATATGCTGTTGTGAAAGATGACATATAAATACTCAACAATTGATCTGTGTCTCGTAAGTAATCTCGTTTAAAAGTGTGCAATTTAATATTTGTAGTGAGTACCCCAAGGATAAGTGATAAAGGAATGAGATACTGAAAAGCCCTGAAATAAACGAAGAAGGAAAGAATCCCAATCAATGTTCCTGCCAAAAAATAAGTGACATAAATTTTTTTCGTATAATCAGCGTTGTATTCGGTTGCTTTTTCCATGACGAAGGAAGGTACAAAATAGTTGAGAAAAGGGTACTTTCTTCGCATGGTTGATTTTTCTTCCACTTCATCACGCAAAATTTTCGAGAGTCGTTTTCTTCGAGAAGATGATTCAAAGTCGATGAATCTCAAGATGATGAAATAGGCTAAAGCCCCGATCAAGAACAAGCCGAACATAGTGAACCAGTCTACTTCGATTCCACTCAAAAAGTTCACATTGCCACCGCCTTGTAAGGACTCAATTCGGCTAATGGTGACATATCTGCATGATATTCTGACAGTTCATTCCAAAGTCGTTCTGACATTCGATCTTTGATTTCGTGTGTTCCAGTGAGTGGGTTATATTTGACTAACATATTTACTTGAGCTTCACCGTTCTTATATCCTGTGAACTCAACAATTTCATTTACCTTACGAACTCTACCGAAACGTTTAATATGAATACCGATTCTAAAACCATCTTCTGACGTGATACGTTTTCCGTAGGTTTCAGCATCTTGCATTTTTCCTTCTTGACACAAGTCGATGAAACGGTCTACCGAACCTTTTGCTGATTTTGAATGTAGGGTTGTATTGACGATATGACCTGTCGTGACAGCTTTCAAAACAGATAATGCTTCACCACCACGAGACTCTTGAAGATTAATATAATCAGGATTTTGTCGCATGGCGTTTCGTAAGTGATAGTCATAACCATATTCCGTTTTAATCTCACCCTTTTGTTCTCGATTCTGCCACATCTTAATATTGAACTTATCATCAGGGTATAACTCGTCAAGGTAAGATTCAGGTGTATCTTCAATCATGATAATGGTCGATTTTGGTTTGGAGTATCTTGTGAAATAACGGAGAAGTTCAGTTTTACCTGTTCCTGTTTCTCCACTGATTAAATGAGATTGGATCGGGAACGTCATCTTCAAAATGTCGTAACCCAATTGACTCACGAAAGCCGTCTCTGCAATATATTCTTTGTTAAGTCTTAGACTTCTTGAAATTAGACGCATTTGAAGATTTGGATTTTTACTTAAATCTTGACCGACCACGTTGACACGAATACTAGGGAAAATGGCATCAAAACTCGGTGTCCCATACGTGTAAACTTTGTCACTCGCAAATGCAAGCCGAAGCAATAATTCTTCATACGCCTGTTCACTATCGAATTTTAAATCAAGTTTGTATTGACCTTCGTAGATATCATCCACCCAAATATTGCCGTAGCCATTTACAGATATATCTGTAATCGTCGGACTCTTCCGCAAAGACTCAAGAACGTCTAGTCCGACAATCTTATCTATGATATTCGTGACAACTTGATTCAACTTTCGGTCTTTTAGTTCATTTTTATACTCTTCCGTGAACTCGTTACTTGAAACAATCCTTGTCACTTCTTGTCTTAATTTTTCACGTTTCGAATCATCCCCGAAAGCATCACGAATCAACTCTTTGTATTGGTCAGTTTTTAATTCATCACGTACTCTATCAATGATTTTTGTGTCCAGTGAGTTCCCGACACGACTTTTCGTTTGGTTATTAAGTTGAGAGTTGTTCAAGAAGAACAAGTTCCCCATATCAAGATGATTCTTTTTCCGACTTTCCAAAGGGGTATGTCTTGGTATGATGTTTCTCATGACTTAACCTCTCCCGTTGAATAGTTTTTTGATCATGGATTGACCTTCATTCATGGTTAATTGAATATTGATACCTAAGTCTAAAATCATTCGTTCCAACGATTTACGAATTAACGGTGAATCTGACTCCATTGATAATTCTCGTTGTTGTCGTTCCATGTCGAAAGGAATAATATAATCGGTTTCTAAAAGTTCTCGATAGTCCGATTCAGGGATTTCATCACTAGCCATGTTAAGAATATTCACCCATTTCCCTTCAAGATCTTTGCTTTGTTCGAAGAGGAATTTTTTTCTTTTCTTATGAATCATTTGTCTTGTAACTGAAGGTGTCGTGACAGAAAGTACATGATGACTATGTTTCATCATTTCGAACGTGAAAACATGGTCTATATCTTGTGGTAATTTACATACGATGAAGTCATAAGGCAAGAGTTTTAGTGCATCTGTGAACCGTTCTATATAATCAACCACATAGTCTTCAAGCGTTAGTTCACCATTTGCCTCATTGCTTTCGAATAGTTCTACAAGGTTGGGAACATCTTTATCTGTCAGTTCCATTGGATAAATCAAGAACGATAGTTCTTCTTCAAGTCCTGAATATTTATTTTTTTCTTTACGCTCTGCGTTATCAATGATGTCTTTTTTAGCAAGGACGTATTTTTGAATATCGTTGAAATGTCCTTTAACGGTCTGATTCAGATAAGAGTTAATGTTTTTTTCTTCGGTTTGGATAAGCAGCGACTGAGCGATGGCAGGAATTGCATCATCTAATTCTACATACAGGACACTGTAATCTTGTTCAGCAAGTCGATTGGCAAAAGCCAATGAGACTGTCCGTAAACCTTGTGATTCAGCACTTGCATAGAAGGAAATTATCTTTTGATTGTTCATTCTTCGTTCTCCCCCTCTTCGTTTTGTTGGTATGTCCCTTCGATGAATTGAAGCACTTCTTCATTCGTTAATTGTTCTTCATCCTTAGAGACTGAATAGGCTTCACTTGTTGCAACGGGTACAACATCCCCAACAAGTTTTGCTTTGTTCAACAGTTCATTTAGTTCTTGTGGTACTGCAAAAATATAGATCGAAGCCAATGATGGTTGGTTTGACGAACTCGCATTTTCTTCTTCTTCTTCTTTACCTTCTGTTTGGAAGACGTTTGATGCTTGGTTATCCTTTACAGACACGACTCGGACATTAGTTGCAAGTTTGCCATAAAGAACTTTTTTATCATCCGTTGTTGAGTTGTCTTTTTTAGAACGGAAATAAAGATCAACTTTTGTATTTGGAATGATGCTGTTCCCTAAAGAAGTTTCGAGGTCTACCAATAAAGGCAATGCAACTTCATCTTTTTGTAAGTTCAAAATAGCACTGTCAGGAAGGTTCTCTTTTTTAAGAATTTTTTCATCGTACATGAATGAATTTTTAGGTACTCCATAACCCGTTACCGTCCACTTGCCGATAACTTTATTTGGATCAGTGATGGCATTTGGCGGAACAGCTTTGCTTGAGACTTCCCTTGTGGAAATCATGTCTGCTGTGATTTCAGTACGAGGTGGAATCTCTTGTTTGGCATATACGATTTGTACAGGGTCAATTTCAGCACTGATTTTGAGTTGAGTGTAAGAGACAATACCTAAAATCAAGGCAAGTGCCAATAAGATGGCTATTGTCTTTTTTTGCCGTTCTTTTTTTCGTTTCATCGTGTTTCTCCTTATCATCTAGTTATTTTTTTTGCTTCGATTATATAAACGTTACGACTTCTTGTTATGGTGTCCTCTACGTTCGTAAAGTTCGTATGTCCTTCATAAGTCGTATAAGCATCACTCGCAATAATCGGCTTCTCATTAAGGTAGTAGAGATTAATATATCTCTCCCCACCTCTGAATCCGACTGAATCAGCATAATTTCGCACAAATGCTTCTCTAGCAATTTGAGGATCAATCGTAACTTCCTCATTCACTCTTAGATGCCCCATATTCACTGACTCATTGAGCGTGTTACGTGTTGCACTGTCAAGCGATACTTTATTGTCGGTCGCAACAATAGTCGCTTCGTCATAAGCGAAGACGAATGTTATGAAAAGCATCGCAAGTAGCATGACACCACCTGCCATAAAAAATTTCGCCATTATCTGTTCACTTCTTTCTCGGGATTGCTACGTTGTCAAAAAGAGATTTTCCTTTTTTCAACGGATTGTTTTTTGCATAGTTTTGGATTTCCACGATTTTGTCGTAAGTGAGATAAAACGTGTCTTGATAACTTCCAGTCATATCGAACGGATTGTCCGCCCAATTGTTGTACCAAGTTTTCATAGACTCAATTTCGTTGACGCTTGAAAGCATATTCCAACCTACACCATTAGGAAACGGTTCATTAGGTGATAAAGGGCGTTGATAGAAATCGTCATTTCCGTCCAAATCGTTGATTGGTGTACCTTCAACGTTGACTTCACCCGACACGCAAGTTGTCATGTTGTTGACTCCTGCTCCAGTTGCCACCGTATCAAATCCTAGCGTTCCATTCGGATAATTGAATGGGATGTAGAATTTCGTCCCACCATTGATTAACGTGTCAGCCATATTACGATTCGGATGAACTGACGATACTGAATCAAAAACATTCCCACTAAATTTTTCGAGATAGACAGTCGGAAGTTTAAATGTTGCAGCGTTTATTTTTTGTAGATTTGCTTCAAATCCACTAACCGTAATATCTCCGTATGTCATTCCGACACGGTTCGGGTATGGAAGGTAAGAAGACAACGTTGGGAAGTATGATTTAACAGCTTTCGTTCCAGTTGCCGTTGATTCAGGATCATCATTGGTATAGATCGAAGACACTGTAAAATCAAATCCATATCCTGCTCTACGGAAAAGGTGATTTGTAGGGATTGATAATGTTGTCTCAATACGTTCTCCGTAAGTGACTTCACCAGTCTGACTATTATTGATTGTCCGAACTGTTCCCGATACTTCGGATGTTTCACCTAGAGGTGAACACATTCTAGCACTTTCGTTTGTAGCGACATAAATAGGCGTTTCAATTACATTGTTATCGTATGTTTCCTCTGTAACTCCGTGATAAGAATATCGTCCTGCGTTGATGTCTCCTTGTACATCCCCATCCCTCGGTAATAGCCATTCGATAGTAGCGTAACTGAACTCATTCTCATAAAGAGAAATGGTCTTGAATCCGACTCTTTCAGTACCAAATTTAACGGTATAACTGGTTGTTACTTTTTCTAATGCTGTCTCCTTCCCGACCAAGGTATCGTATTCGTTCTGATAATGTCCGATCTCGACAGTGAGTGAGTTGATACTACATTCAAGGTTTGCAATCTTTTGTAAGACTGGTTCCATTTGACCTGCAATCTGTGTTGCTTTTTCATTGTCATCATCTTTAATCGCTTGATCGTATTGTTTACTTAAACTACTATATGTGGCTTTTTCTTGTGCCAACTTACTTTCTTGACTCGCTTTTAATGACTTACGATAAGTCAGGTCATCTTGAATATCAGCTTTAGCTTTGTCTCGTTCTTCTTTGTAGGATTTTCGGAAGAACGTTACTTTGGTTTGTGTCATTGTATTCGCTTCTACAGTCTTCCCATCGATTTCCCTAGCTTCGAAATCAAATTTGTATTCGTATCGTGGTTCGGGAGTCACTGGTGCTTTACACATCCCATCAGGTTTTTCAGGCTTGCTCGGTGGGGGTGGGGGCGGTTCCGTTGGCGTATATTTCAATCTCGCCTGAGTTCCTGCCGTAGCGAAATAAACACTGTTCGCCCATCGCTTTGAATTGCCATCTTCGGGTGATTTCAATCCATACCATATCGTCGTTTGCGTTTCTTCTTGGTCGATCAAAGGATAAAGACGGTTCTTCGTGAAGTAATATGCTCCTATCACATTAGCAGGTTGTCTTGGGTAAGTTCTTCGAATGACAGGATAATCTTCTGTACGCAATAGGTTCGCATCCCCTCCCGAACGAAGACTTATCTGACCTTTATTCCAATTTTTATTCGAGAAACTAAAAGGCGTTTTAAGTGTTGTGTAAACAATCCAATTGTCTACCTTTTTAACAATGAACAAAGCCCATTCTGCTTCTTCATTTGCATCAGGAAACAGTTCTTTAATCGGTAGGTAGGAAGAAAATCCAACATCGTCATAACGCATATTACAAGTTAGATTGTTTTTCTTTGTGGTTGTTACAGGACACTCTTTCCATACTCCTGCCCCTTGGTTGTTGTACTCAAGGTCTTCTGTGGCAGACAGCCCTCCGAAAGAATCGGCTCGATACACCTTAGTCGATCCGACATTATTTTTTCCTGCGACTTTCTTTGCGACAATGTATGTTTGGTTATTGGAAGAAGTATGTCTTTTGTAACCGAACAATACTGCCCATCCTGTAAAGTTCAAATATTGTAAGTTCCCTTTACCGAAATCTCGACTGGTGATCCGAAACCCACCGTTTATATACTTTTCGTTATAAACGTCATATGCGATACGCTTACCAGTCTCCATTTCAAAATCATTCGATCCGAAATTTTTACTCCATCCACCTCGGACAGAAGACGGTACATCATACGGACTAGCAAAAACGCTCAAATCAGTCATGGTTACTAAAACGAGTAGCAACATCGTTGTTGCGATACGTTTCTTCATGGCTTACAACTTCTTTCGAATGAAGAAATAAATACCACCACCGATTAACGCACTAGCAAGAGCGATTCCACCGAACAAAAATCCATTATTCGATTCTTTCTTTTCTCCTGCCGTCAAATCAGGTGCTTTTAATGTGACGATTTCTTCTTCTTCATCTTTCTTCTCTTCGTCTTTCTTCTCTTCGTCTTTCTTCTCTTCGTCTTTCTTCTCTTCGTCTTTCTTCTCTTCGTCTTTCTTCTCTTCGTCTTTTTTCACGTCATTTGTTTTGTCTTCTGATGACTCTTCACTTTTTGTTGTCTCTTCTTTTGAAGACAATTCTGTGTTTGTAGTTGATGCTTTGTTTCCATCAGTTGTTGTTTGATTCGTTGATGTTGATGTTTTAGGTGGTGTAGTAGTTGAAGGTTTTGTCTGTGTTGATGGAACAGTTGGCTTCGGTTCAGGTTTCGGTTCAGGTTTCGGCTCGGGTTTCGGTTCAGGTTTCGGCTCGGGTTTCGGTTCAGGTTTCGGCTCGGGTTTTGGTTCAGGTTTTGGCTTGGGCTTCGGCTCGGGCTTCGGTTCAGGCTTTGGCTCTGTATAATCGTTGACCGTGTAGAAAGTAATATCAGCGAAAGTGTATTTGCTGTTTGGCAACACGATTTCTTCGGTTTGTCCGTTCACGACTCGACCCGAATACATCCCGCCTGCAACGAAAATTTTGTCAGTTTTGTTGTAGTTTCCGAAGACCAAACCATTACATTCACCACTAGCTTGTGCGTCTTGTGTTTGGTGTTTACTTGCATAAATCGTCATCGTACAAGTCGTCCGATCCCCTGATGCACTTGCGAAGTTTGGCATCATCAATGTTCCTGTCAGTAGAGCCAAAAGACCCATCTTTTTAAACGTACGGTTTTTCGTATTTCTCATAATTTATCCCTCTTTTTTCATTTTTTATTTAATTGAAAAGTAAGATTAAGAACATCATCGATACGAAAATGAACGGTGCTTCGGGATGAACTTGTCTCCCTTTCCAATTCTTCTTGAATGTTCGGATCAACAACTCTCCAATCTGACTTACTAATAAATACAAGGCAAGTGTTGTCATGAATGTGTATAACGGATCAAATATTGAAACAAGATTCATGAACATGAAGAGATTGACCAACATCTTTACATCCCCTGCCCCAAAAGTCATTATCGGCAGATTCCGAACAAATATGAAGAAAACCAATGCTCCCAAACCACTAAACAGAACCTCATTAAATTGCCCCGTCCAACTAGATACCATCAATAATAAAATCGCTATCGGGTAGTGGAAGTAATTTTTTGTGATTTGATACTTCCAGTCATATATCACATTCAGCCCCATATACAGAACAAAGATATAGATTATATGTTCGGTAGTCATGACTACTCCTTTCCCGAAAAATGAACTTACCTGATATGGTAAGTCAAGGTAAATCATTTCATTATCCTACCAAGAAGTGTTTTTCGCTTACTTGGTAATTCTACTAAATCCTTTGGTAAAAATCTACTGATTATCGATAGGAAATTAGACTCAAACTGGTTTTTCATTGAGATATTTGTATCGTACAGTAGTTTTTCGTTTTGTAAGGCTTCGATGAAGGTTGGATATTCGATATATGGCAGCGTTGCAATCGGACGTTTAAATTCTTCGAAGAGTTGATTCCACACTCTCACGTCTTTTCCTTTGAAATCCTTCATCATGACCAGTTCATAGTTGTTCCCGATATTCTCTTTCAAATGCTTCATCGCTTTATATTCGGGTGTCGGTAATTCCGTTCCGCTTTCCTTGTAATTCAAGACTGTATATTCAAACTTGATTGGATCGGGTTCGATTGCCACCAACACAAGGCTTGCTAATCGCATCAGCTTTTGAATTTCGGGGTCACGCCATCTGTCTGAAATGTCGAGGATGACGATGTTACTTGCCGTTGCATGGGTGAGCATGAGCAAATGATGATACTCAAATTCATTCAGGCTAGGCACACTCGAATCAATGACGTGCCAATTGACTCCGTGTTTTCGGAAAGGTGTTTCATGGAGACTCCCCATGTCGTCTTGTTTAACGTGCCGACTTAAATCAAAATACGTTTCTGTTTCCGTATGAACTTGAAGATAATCATACATATACGGCTTGATTAAAGGATGCTCGACATAGGAGACGGATAACCCTCTCTCTCCTACCATACGAGCAAGGTTTGTCGCTAGAATGGTAGACCCTGCCGAACGTGTCAACGAGCCTACAACGATGATTTTGAACGGGATGCTCTCATACTGTTTGACGATTTCTTTTCGTTCGATTTCTTTCTCTTTGTAGATGATTCGTTCTTTTTTGATACTCTCGTCCACTTCATCTTGAAGTTCATCCTCTGTCGGTTCTTCGATGCCGAAGTGTTCAATCAAGTAAAATTCAAACTCTTGAAGGTTTCCATCAAAGATGAAGATTCTCTTTTCTTTGTCTTCCAACATGGAAAGATACGATTCGCTTCCTTCCATGTCTTTGTGGACGATATAGAGTTCGCTGTTCGAAAACTCTATGCTGTCTTCGAGTTCTTTCATTGAGGTACAGGGTAACAATTCCGTTTCAGGAATCCGATTGATTGTGTTAATCTTTCGTCTGAAAAGATTGAAGAGGGCTTCACTCTTAACGACTGCCGTTATCTTCAACACTCACACTCTCCTTCCGTTCCTCTTTCTTTTCATCGAGGAAGAGATTGAATACTTGTTCGAACAATTCAACTTTCTTCTCGCTCGGGATCGATCCCATGAACATTTCGAGGTCTGAAAAATAATTAAGTTCCCCATCTTCTTTTTGAGTGACAATAGGTTCATTCGTGTTCAAGAACGAATCGACTAAAATCTTTTGCATTTTGCTTACATCACCACCTGTTAATTCAGCATTCTTTTTGGCTACCGCCCAAATTTGTGATTGGATGCTTACCATTTCTTCTTTCACATCAGCAAACACCATTTTCTCGATCACTTTATCGACTTTCCCGTTCACTAATTCCTTAAATTCAACCATAGCTTTATCTCCTATCCTAAAAGTTGGATGACTTTAAATTTCAACGCCTTGTCTCCACTGGTGGACTCATGATTAATGACTTCCAGTTGCAACGTCAACGTTGCACCCTTCGTCTTCTCGTCAGTAATCTCTTTCGCTTCGTCTCCGAAAGCGACACAAGGAATGCGAACACTCCCTGACTGCCCGTTCAGATATAAAGTGAAATTGAGGAAAGGTACACCTGCTGTCGAGAATCGAAGTTCGGGATCGTGACCCAAATTCCCTTTCATGACCGTATGTTGGTAACTCGACAATCGTTTCACATCCCTTCAATGCCCTAATTCGATTATACACCCTATTGTAATAAATTACATTAAAAAATGTAATAAATAATATCAAATGACATTTTCTTGTTTTTTAGGACTTGCGAATACCATTGGCTTCAAATTTCTCGATTGGATTTTTTGGAAGTATTTTTCGAGATATGAATCCGTGATTCGTGCAGGAATGGCATCCATCCGTTCCAACAAGATATTCTCCACACTCCATACTTTTCGTGTGAGGTAAGCGTAATTTTCTACGGATGCTTCTAACGTATCATTCATGATTTCGATAGCTGTTTCATTATTCTCGGCTTTCGCTTGTCGATGAAACTCTTTCGCATTCATCATCATGTCGTAAGAGGAAGAACGTTCTTTTCGTCCTAACTGTAATAAGACGAGCAATTCATAAGTTCCCATCCCCATGAGTTCTCTTGTCGATTTATACATATGTTCAATAGAAACAAACGGTTTCACGGTGACTTTCTTACGTTCCCCATTCTGCATGATTTCGGTCGCTGCCAAATCCATCTCACAAAACTCACAATGATCCATCCCGTTTTTTACCGTCACTTCTGTTCCACAATACATACAAGTCGATTTCATGGTTATGTACCTCCGTTGTTTTTAATTATAAGGAGTGGTTTCCCACTCCCTTTTTCGGTTCAGTTCCCTAATGCTTTGAGCGCCTTTTCTACTAACCATCCTTCTGACGGCTGTTTCCCTTCGAACTTTTCAGATGCAATGACTGTTCGATTGGCAGGGCAGAAGACCCGATATTCGTCATTCTTGGTCGCAAAGTGAACGACTCCTGACTTCGTGCTAATCATGGCATATGCCCGACCACCTAATAATTTAGTAATTTGCGAGTAACGAGTTTTCATGCGATCCGACTCCTTTTGAGATATTATGTAACGCCTTAACCTTATATCATTATTATAGCACTCATATAGTATAATTACAATACTTATATGATAAAAAGTGTATCATTTTTATGTGTTCTCGGTTTATGTTTTTTGCCGTTCTCCCCTTGTTTGGGGGCGGATCGCTTGGTCGGGGGATATGGGGGTTGACCCCCAAAGGTGTTGAACTTTCATTTGCGTTTTCGGTCGGTAAACTTGTGCTGATCGAGCCGTAACCCGTTCACTTCCTCGTTTGGTTGCGTGGCTCGGCACAAGTGCCAACCTGACCGAAATTCAGAAAACACAAGGACTATGAGGGTGGAGATTTTCGAAGAAAATACGACCCGTTCCTTGTGTCGAAGAAAGCAGTCTTGAAATTAATAGAAATAGAAAAGCGAAAGGAAACCCTCTCGCTTCATCAGTCAATGTCATCTATCATGTATGCCGTATACGCTTGGATGAAATGTTCATCTTTCCGTTCACTGATCCACTTAACCACTGACTCTGAATAATCTTCCATGTCTCCAATCAACAAAGCATCGATCTCTCTAACAGAAAGGATTTCATCAAATACTATCTTTAAATCTTCATCGAATCCCTCTCGATAAATATCATCAAAATCGACAAGAATCTCGATATTATGACTATCTTTCACAATCAAAAAATCAAAAATATGTTCAAATCTTTCTGAATGAATCTCTGCCAAAAATAAAATTTGTGAAGCGAACGAAAGCTTGTCCTCACTACCTCTTACTATATACTTCGTTAACTTGTGTGCAATCATCTACGTTCCTCTCCTTTTTGATGTATTAATTTGTACTGACGACCATTCGAATGGTCGCCAGTACATCTGTTGTTACGATTCGTCCATCTTCAACGTGATTGCGTGAATGTCATGAACATCTTTGCGTGTGTTAGTCGAAACTCTCGTCTTGTCTAACATTTTCAGGAATGTATAAATCGCATTTCCTAAGTTCTTGCATTCACTTGTGATAAACACTCGACCGAACACGATCTTGTCGTTGTATCGAATCCGTAAGCTGTCATCATCTGTTACGAATGGTTTCAGTACCAATGTCGGCACTCGTTCAAAGTCGTTATCCGAAGCAGAATGAACTTCCTGTGCGAAGAATCGTGCATCCTCGAAATGACCGAATGCGGTTTCGGTACTCAACTCTTCGACCGACTTTCCTTCATTCGTGAACAACTGCCGTTTTCCATCGTTCGCATCCTTGACTGTCACCAATTCGAAGTTCTCGTTTGAACTTTGAGCGAGAAACCCGAAACTGGATGACTCGATGCGTTCTTTCCATTGTTTATAGCCGTTGTATAAGTGTGCATCGGGTAAATCATTCGGTTCATAACCTTCATTTTTCGAATAGCGAGCGACCATTTTTTCATCGATTCCTTCTAAAAACAGGATACAGTTCAGATGTTCATTCGATTGAAATTTATCGACTTGCCCGAAAATGTTATCAAGTGCGATGAACACATTCTGATTCGGGTCATAAGTCAGAAAACGTCCTAACGGAAGCCCTGTCTTTTCGATGTTCTGAATTTCCTCATGTTTCACGATTTCAATGTTTGTATAGATTTGCATGATAGGTAGACTCCTTTATTAGTTCGTTTGGTATGTCGCTAGTTTTTTTGCCTTTGCCAATTCTCTCTTTTCTTTTCGCTTTCTCTTTTCCATGTAGTTATCAAGAATCAGATACGCTTCGGTGCGATTTACTGCCCGAACGACTTTTCCTTGTTTGAGTTCGAAGAGGTGGTTGTAATGGTTATATTCGGTGTGGTACTCGAAATGATTCATTTCACTTTCTTCTCTCGAACAGTAGATGACAACATGATCTTCCTGTAACATCAAAATCCCTGAATAAGTGTCGTGCTTTAGCATCTCGTACACACCATAATATTCAATTTCTCTTACTTCTTTAGGAACGAGCGAATCGACCGTCTTGACAATGGTAGGAAACTGTTTCCTAATCATCGAAAGCAGTTCTGCATGTTGTTCTTTTCGTTCCTGTCGTTCTTCCGAAGTTTTTAAATGTAGTTTCTCGTACCTTCTCTTGAAGGTTTCAAGCAAGGCTTGTCTTGCTTTGTTCATGGTGTTTC
>NZ_JAUZVB010000008.1:0-17975 GCF_031844365.1 Exiguobacterium sp. BG5(2022) | reverse complement strand
AAATATCTTACCAAGTGGAGAACAAAAGGTCAACCACTTTTTAAAAATATTTTTTGTTTTCTTCGTCGCTTATCTCGGCGACGTCTATTAATATATCAGTAAAATAATAACCACGCAACCCTTTTTGTTAAAAAGATTAGAGAAATATATAAAAACTTCATTTGCTCAACCAAAACGATTTTTTTCTTTCATTATATAGGACTAAAAATAAAGAAGGCGCGCCATTGGCGTCGCCTTAAGAACGAAGAGACGATAACGAAACATTTCGCTTCTTTGCTTCTTTCAAATAGAAGAAGTAGAGAGCTTCCGCTTGCTTCACTTGAGCAGCTAGCTCTCCCGTGTCCTCTATGCTGACTTCAAGAATCCGACGTTTCGATTCAAACTTAGCCTTAGCTTCTAGCAACTCAGTCAGTAGTCGTTGATCATAATCATCTCTTAACGACTTACGAAACCATTTCATAGTTCTCTTCTACCTTCCATCGCCCGAGATAATGTCACTTCATCCGCATACTCCAAATCTCCACCGACTGGTAAACCATGGGCAAGACGCGTCACGCGAATTCCCGTCGGTTTGAGTAGTCTCGATAAATACATCGAAGTCGCTTCCCCTTCAATGTTCGGGTTGGTCGCTAAAATCACTTCTTGAATCGACTCGTTCTCTTGTAAACGTGTCAGCAAACTTGAAACATTAATATCCTCTGGACCAATCCCTTCCATTGGACTAATGGCTCCATGAAGAACATGATACTTCCCTCTGTACTCCCGCATCTTCTCCATAGCAATCACGTCTCTTGAGTCTTGAACCACACAAACCACCGTTTCATCCCGATGTGAGTCTTTGCAGATTGCACACGGATCAATATCTGTGATGTGGCCACACACGGTACAATACTTTATGTCACGCTTCGCACTCACGAGAGATTTCGCGAACGTCAACACATCGTCTTCTTCCATATCTAATACATGGAATGCTAAACGTACCGCAGTTTTCGGTCCAATCCCAGGTAACTTCGTAAAACTCTCAATCAATCGTCCAATGGCTTCAGGGTATTGCAACTCGCATCGATCCTTTCTTCACTTAAAAGCCTGGGAGGTTCATCCCTTGTGTGAAACGTCCCATCTTATCATTCACAAGCTGATCCGCTTGTTTCATTGCATCATTGATTGCTGCTAAGACGAGATCTTGTAACATATCCACATCGTCCGGATCGACAACGTCTTCAGCAATAATGACGTCTAAAACTTCTTTATGACCGCTGACGACAACTTTCACCATGCCGCCTCCCGCTGTTCCTTCAACCGATAACTCTTTTAATTCCTCTTGAGCTTTCGCCATATCTTTTTGCATCTTTTGCATCTGTTTCATCATGTTGTTCATGTTTCCCATTCCACGCATTCAGAGCGCCTCCCTTATGTTTCTTCGATTTCAACGACATCGCCAAAACGTTCCATCGCCTGCGCAACTAGCGGATCCTCGGTTTCCGGCTCTTCGACTTGTTCCGTTCGTTCTGCTTGTTTTTGAAGGATGAACTCATTTTTTAGTTCATTCCAATCCGTCTCAAGCACCGCCATGATTTCGCGACGAATCCCCGTCACTTCGAATAACGCCTGTTCAATCACATCGCGCGTACGACCATTTGAACTCACTTGTTCATAGTGCCATGTCATTCCATCTTTAAATTGTACCAGTAAGGTGTCACTTGCACAAAGGACAGCTTCACTTTCATAGAAGAGAGCGAAAATCGGACCATCTTGTATCCGAATATTCGTCATGATATCTCCCCAGCTGTCGCGAATCGCATTCAAATGCTGCCGTTCGGCCCGTTGCAAGAGTTGGCGAATCCGTTCTTTAGGCACCCGGATTTGTGTCCGTTTCGGAGCAGGCTTCGGCTTTTCTGCTTCTCCACCTGTCACGACAACACCATTCTTCTTCACTTCATTTAATTCACGGCTCAGTTCACGCACTTGATCTTGTAGTTGTGTCATTTGCTCACTAATTGTACGGCCTTGTTCCGCGATCCGGATGAATGTTAACTCCACCAACACTTTCGGATGGTTAGATAACCTCATCTGCTGTTGGCAATCATTGAGCTCTTCAATCACTTGGAACAATTCATCCGTTGAAGTCGCTTCGACGAACTGACGAAACTCGTCAGTCGGACGAGCACGTTCCAATAAGTCAGCTGCTTGTGGAGATGCTTTCAAGAGTAACGCATCCCGATGAACGAACACTAAATCTTCGATGAAACGTTTCAAGTCCTTCCCTTCACGTAACATCAATTCAAGCGTACTCAAAATGGCATTTAATTCTTTCCGTTGGAGACCATACGCCATGTCGAGCAATGTTTCATCCGTCACGGCACCCGTGACTTCTAACACTGCTTCTTCCGTCAACCGCTCATCACTGAATGCGAGCGCCTGATCGAGTAAGCTGAGGGCATCTCGCATCCCGCCATCGGCAGCACGTGCGATGAGTTTCAATGCTTCCGGGTCATAGTCATGGTCTTGGTCGTTCAAAATATAGGCCATCCGCGTTTGTAATTGACTCACTTCATGTCGTTTGACATCAAATCGCTGACAGCGGGAAATGATCGTGGCCGGAATTTTATGTGGTTCTGTCGTGGCCAAGATGAATATCGCATGTGCCGGTGGTTCCTCAAGCGTCTTTAACAACGCGTTGAATGCACCGGTCGATAACATATGCACTTCATCAATGATGTATACTTTGTAACGCCCTTGGGACGGCGGATATTTGACTTTGTCTCGAATCTCCCGAATTTCGTCAACCCCGTTGTTCGATGCGGCATCAATTTCAAACACGTCGGGACTCGTCCCTTCCGTGATGGCGATACACGTCGGACAGGTGTTACATGGTTCACGTGTCGGCGCGCTTTCACAGTTGATTGCCTTGGCAATGATTTTCGCCAAACTCGTCTTCCCCGTTCCACGTGGGCCGGAAAATAGGTACGCATGTGACATCCGCTCCTCTAACAGAGCATTTTGAATCGTACGTGTGATATGGACTTGACCGACGACCTCTTGAAACGATTGAGGTCTATATACACGATATAACGCTTGATACGCCATGAGTTCGCCTCCTTCCCTACTGTTCTTCTCTATCTCATCATACAAAAAAATCTACAGCCCGGGGGCCATAGATTGAAGTTATAAAATAAATCTGCCGCGCACCGATTTCTGAAAGCACGTCAACATGCGTTACTCATGCAGTTTGCTCAGCCCAAGCACCCCTGCGGCACACGGTACGTCACCACTTAAGGCTGCTTCCTTCCGGACCTGACCTGGTTCATGGGTGACCGTTGCGCAGGACTCAGACGTCAACGCCACTTACATAAGGCAGACCACACCAGCGCACTCCCTCGAATCGGGATTCAGTCTCGCTACAGCGGATTGCGAGTGACAGGGCACCGCTACCTCCCCACCTAGCACGGCAAATGGGTAAATGAAATTAGGCACTACCTCGAGTGCTATTACATTATACTGTTTAATCGATTGGGTTGCAACCTCTCTGATTGAGTCGTTCTTGTTTCTTCCTTTCTCGAAGCGCTCGGAAGAAATCTGTCAGGAGCTGTCCACATTCTTCTGCTAAAACATTTTCTGTCACTTCGGCTTGGTGATTGAACCGCTCATCCTGCACCAAGTTCATCAACGTCCCACAACATCCACCTTTCGGGTCGTGGGCACCGAAAATGACACGTTTCACGCGAGACAACACGATTGCGCCCGCACACATCGGACACGGTTCAAGGGTAACGTATAGTTCGCAGTCTTCTAATCGCCAATTCCCTAGTGTCTCATTGGCCGTTTCAATCGCAATCAGCTCGGCGTGTGCTGCCGCCAATCGATCCGTCTCACGACGATTGTGCCCCGTTGCGATCACCTGGTCTCCCTTCACGATCACACAACCAATCGGCACCTCGCCAATGGCTTCTGCTTTCTTTGCTTCTTCGATGGCCAACTGCATAAATCGCTCATCACGTTCCATCGATTCACCTCATTTCTTATTTAAAACTATGAAAAAAAATGAAAATCAAATCCCTCGCCATATCGCTCGTATTGTGTGCTAGAATGGAACTTGCACTTTGGATAATGGAGGATGACATCATATGTTTATAACGGTAGAAGGACCGATTGGTGTCGGGAAAACATCACTGGCCCATATCATCAGTCAGCATTTCTCGATGCAGATGCTGAATGAAATTGTAGAAGAGAACCCATTTCTCGGCAAGTTTTATGAAGATATCGAAGAATGGAGTTTCCAAACGGAAATGTTCTTCTTGTGCAATCGATTCAAGCAGTTGGATGATATTCACAAACACCACTTGAGTCAGCAACAATCCGTCGTTTCGGACTATCATATTTTCAAAAACTTGATTTTTGCTCACCGTTCGCTGAAACCGGCACACTTGAACAAGTACGAGCAGATTTATAAGATTTTGACACATGATATGCCGAAACCTGATGTCGTCATTTACTTACATGCCAGCATTGAGACATTAATGAAACGAGTCGCCTTGCGTGGACGTGAAGTGGAAGAGAATATGTCTCGTGATTACCTCGAACAACTTGCTCACGACTATGAGACGTTTGTTGAATCATATCGCGCGGCCCATCCAGAAGTGAAGATTCTCTCGTTCAGTGGGGATGAACTCGACTTTGTACACAATCCGGACGACTTGACTCATGTCCTAAAAACGATTGAGCGTGAATTAGAATTAACTAAAGGAGCCCAAATAAAATGAAGCTGATTGATAAATATAACATCCCGAACGATACGATCATTACAATCGGTGGAATGGTCGGGATCGGGAAATCAACGATCACCAATTCGTTAGCCGATGCATTGAATTTCCGAACGTCTCTCGAAAAAGTAGATACCAACCCTTACCTCGATAAATTCTATCATGATTTCGAACGTTGGAGCTTCCATCTTCAAATTTACTTCTTGGCAGAACGTTTTAAAGAACAGAAGAAAATCTTCCAATACGGTGGCGGCTTCATCCAAGATCGTTCAATCTATGAAGATACAGGCATCTTCGCCAAGATGCACTATGAAAAAGGGACGATGTCACCAACAGACTACGAAACGTATTCTAGTTTGTTCGAGGCAATGGTGTTGACACCGTTCTTCCCGCACCCGGATCTATTAATCTATCTCGAAGGTTCGTTCGAACAAGTACTCGAACGCATTCAGATGCGCGGTCGCGAGATGGAGCAGCAAACACCAATCGCTTATTGGGAAGAAATGTACGCCCGCTACACAGAATGGATCAACAACTTCAACCTGTGTCCGGTATTGCGTCTCTCGATTGAAGAGTACGACCTCATCAACGACCCTGATTCAGTTGAACTCATTCTTGAGAAAATCGAAAAGCAACTCACGATTGCGCGCGAAGCAAAAGTGAGATAATCAATAGAAGGATTGCGCCAACGACAGCGTAATCCTTCTTTTTTGTGCATAAAAAAATCCACAGCGCTTATGTCTGTGGATACAAAAAATGCATCTGCCTCTGCAGATGCCCGATTGAAAGCGGAGTTGGTGGGATTCGAACCCACGCGAGCCTTGCGACTCCTAACGGATTTCGAGTCCGTCCCCTTCAGCCGGACTTGGGTACAACTCCAGGCCTAAAAAAGTGTAAAAAAAAGAAAGTGGAGGAGGTGGTGGGATTCGAACCCACGCAGGCTGTTACACCCCTGACGGTTTTCAAGACCGTTCCCTTAAACCACTTGGGTACACCTCCAGAAGATATAAAATTGTGTGAGCCTCCAAAAAAGAAATGGAGGAGGTGGTGGGATTCGAACCCACGCAGGCTGTTACACCCCTGACGGTTTTCAAGACCGTTCCCTTAAACCACTTGGGTACACCTCCAAAGCTCATATGCAATTCGTGAGCAACAGTGTCGCTCGACATGATTTATAGTACCAACTGAAGAGACAGATGTCAAACCCTTTTGTGAAAAAACATTAAAAAAATTGAGCAGCCTCAAAATCGAGGCTGCTCAAGCGTTTAGTTCGGCATTTCAATCTTTTCTTTTCCACCCATGTAAGGACGAAGAACTTCTGGAATCACGACCGATCCATCCGCTTGTTGATAATTTTCAAGAATCGCTGCGACCGTTCGTCCGACCGCCAAACCTGAACCGTTCAACGTATGCACAAACTCAGGTTTCGCATTGGCGTCACGACGGAAACGAATTCCCGCACGACGCGCTTGGAAATCTTCAAAGTTTGAGCAAGACGAGATTTCACGATAGACCCCTTGTGCCGGCATCCATACTTCAATATCGTATTTTTTCGCGGCAGTGAATCCGAGATCTGCCGTACACATGCTGAGCACTTGATAAGGAAGGCCTAGACGTTTCAATACTTCTTCAGCATGACCTGTCAACAGTTCCAATTGCTCATAAGACTCTTCCGGTTTTACGAAGCGGACGAGCTCGACTTTATTGAATTGGTGCTGACGGATCAACCCACGCGTGTCACGTCCCGCTGACCCAGCTTCAGAACGGAAGTTTGCACTATATGCAGTATACGCGATTGGAAGTTGTGTTTCCGCAAGAATTTCTTCACGGTGCATGTTCGTGACCGGTACTTCAGCAGTCGGAACGAGGAAGTAGTTCGTATCCGCTACTTTAAATGCATCCTCTTCAAATTTAGGAAGCTGACCCGTTCCTGTCATCGAATCTCGATTGACCATGTAAGGAGGTAACACTTCAGCGTACCCATGCTCATCTGAATGAAGGTCCATCATAAAGTTGATGAGGGCACGTTCTAAGCGAGCGCCTAATCCTTTATAGAAGACGAAGCGGCTACCTGTTACTTTTCCAGCGCGCTCGACATCGACGATTTGAAGGTCTTCCATCACGTCCCAATGTTGCTTAGGCTCGAAATCAAACTCAGGCTTTGTCCCGATTTCGCGAATCGTCACGTTGTCGTCTTCCGTTTCGCCGATTGGTGTTGATTCGTGCGGGATATTTGGGATGCTGAGTAAAATCAAGTTGAGTTCTGCCTCAACTTCGCGTAAATCTTCGTCCAACAGTTTGATTTCATCGCCGAGGCGACGTGTCTCTAAAATCGGACCTTCGGCATCTTCTTTGTTCCGCTTCAATTCAGCGATCTGTTTTGTCGCTTCGTTGCGCTTCGCTTTCTTCACTTCGACTTCGTTGATCAAGTCGCGACGTTTCTCCTCTAGTTGTGGGAAGCGGTCAAGTGCACTCAAGTCTTCCCCCCGGTGAGCTAACTTTTCTTTAATCCCTTCAAAATCCTGTCGCAAACGTTTAATGTCTAACATTGCTATTCCTCCTTTTTCATATAAAAAAGGTGGCACGTCCCTTTCCCGTAGGAAAGGGACGAACCACCTTGGATCCGCGTTGCCACCCTCGTTGCCCAAATGTTTGAGCCACTCGATGCACGTAACGTGTGCGAACGTGACTTGTTTCCAAGTCAATGCTCCGAGGCCGATTCGGTCACGTCATCTCACTAGTTTGCACCAACCACTAGCTCTCTGTCAGTAGACGTACGTAACGTACTTATTCTCATCATCGCATCTGTCATTGAATTAATCTTACTTTACAACATCTCAACTTGTTCGACAAGACTGATTTTTCCAAGTGCGAGTCGGATTTGATCGAGGAAATCCAAAAAAGCTCGCGTTATTCTCGTCAAGAACGAGGCGGTATCGACCGACTCCGCTGTAACAAGTGCCATCTTAGGAGGAGCCTCTCCCTCTAAATAGCGTACGTTCTCCGAAGAATCGATGGTGACCATGCCTGCCTGTGTGTCAGCCTTAATCGGAGCCTCTAAATCAAGCAGATCATATTCGGGCTCCGGTACGGGTCTTCCTTTTTCGACTAATACTTCAAAGTCGTTCGTCGTTCGGACCGCGACTTGCTCTTCCTCGCCTTGAGAGACCGTTGCCATCTTGGAGATTGTCTCCCCCATCCGCAAGATTGGGGTCATCACGAAATCCGCATAAGCATAATCATGTAGCGCTTTCGTTGCTGCATAACGTCCCTCGTCCGATGTTGCACCGAGGACGACCGACAAAACGGTACGCCCATCCCGTGTGGATACGCCGATGAAACAATATCCCGCCTCATTCGTCGTGCCTGTCTTGAAGCCGAGCATTCCCGGATAAGCGAGGTCACGATTAGCGAGCATGCGATTCGTCGCATCAAATCGAACACCGTCGACGTCCACGTATGCCCGCTTCGTCACGTCGAGCACTTCCGGATACGTCGTCAAATACGCGATCGCGAGCTTCATCAAGTCCTTAGCAGACGTCAAGTTGTCTCCCGGTAGGCCAGCGGATTCAGAATCGAGTCCTGAGGCGTTCGCGAACGTCGTTTGCGTCATCCCTAATTCATCAGCCCGGCGATTCATCTCTTTGACGAATGCCTCTTCCGAACCGGATACGGCCTCCCCGAGCGTTACGGCCGCTTCATTCGCTGAACGAATCAACGCGGCATCGTATAATTCTTTGACGGTATATGGTTTATTTAACAGCGGGATTCGTGCCAACCCCGGCTTTCTCGTCAACGCCAAAGCAGCATCGCTCGGTGTGATTTCTTGTGTCCAACTGAGTTTCCCTGCCTGAATCGCCTCACGCGTCAAAAATGCAGTCATCAGCTTCGTGATTGAAGCCGGCTGAAGCATCGAATCTTCTTGTTTGGCAAATAGAACTTGTCCTGTCGTCACGTCTACAAGCATCGCGCTTGCTGCATCCACTTTCGGAGCGGCCGCAGAGGCAGCCGATGGCAACATGGTCTGTATGACGAATACGACAGTGAGCAATATGATGAAATAACGGGCCTTCACATCGTTTCCCCTTTCTGTACGCTTCTTTGTTCAGTGTAACAAAAAATAAGTTTGAAGGACCCCCTTTTTGCGAGGTCCCTCAAACTTATACATGTTGACTCTGATTCGCTTTGACCATCTCGATAAAATAGCGATGTAACGAGAGGTCATCCGTCAATTCGGGATGGAACGAGCAAGCCAGATACTGATTGTAACGGACCGCCACAATCGCTTCCTCCACTTCAGCGAGCACATCTACTTCCGGTTCGACACGTGCCACTTGTGGAGCACGAATAAAGACCGCTTCGACTGGCTCATCGATCCCTTTCACTGGAAGGTCGACTTCAAAACTGTCGACCTGACGTCCGAACGCATTGCGTTTCACTGTCATCGGGATTTTCTTCAAGTGGGCGTCATACCCTTCGACTTCGTTCGCGAGAAGAATCATGCCGGCACATGTGCCGAACATTGGTAACGTTTCCGTCTCTCGAAGTGGTTCAAGTAATCCATAACGATCGAGTAGTCGACGCATTGCCGTGCTCTCTCCACCTGGTAACACGAGTCCGTCAATTGACTCCAAGTCTTCTACCGAGCGAACGACAACGGTTCGAGCACCGAGCGCTTCCAGCATGCGAACATGCTCACGAATCGCACCTTGCATTCCTAATACGCCAATCGTTACCATCTTACCAGCCTCGTGGTGCCATGAGTTCTTCTTCTTTGAGTGTGCGGACGTCGAGTCCTTTCATCGCCTCACCCAATCCTTTTGACAAGTGTGCGATTCGCTCATAGTCATCGTGATACGTTGTTGCTTCTACAATGGCACGTGCAAATTTTTCTGGGTTCTCCGCTTTGAAAATACCAGATCCGACAAAGACTCCATCTGCCCCGAGGTGCATCATCAAGGCAGCATCCGCTGGTGTCGCGATTCCACCTGCTGCGAAGTTTACGACCGGCAGACGGCCCGCTTCACGGATTTGCATCAATACTTCAAACGGTGCACCGAGGTCGCGCGCCTCTGTCATGACCTCATCTACGCTCATCGACAAGAGACGTTTCACTTGAGCTTGGACTGTACGCATATGACGAACCGCTTCGACGATGTTCCCTGTTCCCGGCTCCCCTTTTGTACGAATCATCGCTGCCCCTTCACCGATACGGCGGGCTGCTTCACCGAGGTCGCGTGCTCCACATACGAACGGCGCCGTATAGTCGCGCTTGTACAAGTGGAACTCTTCGTCGGCTGGTGTCAACACTTCACTCTCGTCAATGAAGTCGACCCCCATCGACTCGAGGACACGTGCTTCAGCGATATGCCCGATCCGGCATTTTGCCATAACCGGCACAGATACTGCCCCCATGACGTCTTCGATGATTGTCGGGTCAGCCATACGGGCAACGCCACCCATTTTACGGATATCTGATGGTACACGTTCGAGCGCCATGACAGCCACAGCACCGGCAGCTTCAGCGATTTTCGCCTGTTCAGCGTTGATGACGTCCATGATGACGCCACCTTTTTGCATTTCAGCCATCCCACGTTTTACTTTATCTGTCCCTACTTGTCTTTTTTCCATTGAAATCCCTCCATTGATTCGTGTTCTACTTGCTAGTATAAGTTGAATTGACTATATTAAAAGTGCCAGTTTCTCATTATTTAAAGTGGTCAGTTTTAAATAAAGGACTCTATTTCATCTATCACGAACCTGTTGAAGTATAAAGGAGGAATACGTTTGTTAAACCGCGATTCGTTTGATGGGGGTCATCGTGCCTCATTCGGGACACCCGGGATTGTCTCTTTCATCATTATACTTGGGTTTATGCTCTACTTCTTTTTTGGTTCGTAAAGAAAGGAACGTCACACCATGGATATGCTTACCTTATCGCTTGATCAAGAATCGTCCATCCCGCTTTACGAGCAATTGTATAAACACATTCGGGATGCCATCCTCGACGATACGTTAAAGACAGGAACCAAATTACCTTCAAAGCGTAAGCTCTCTCAATTTTTAGATGTCTCGCAGACCACGGTCGAGTTCGCGTATGCCCAGTTACTCGCCGAAGGATACATCGAGTCCATTCCTCGAAAAGGATTTTATGTGTTACCTCAAGAGGAACTGTACGTCCGGCGCTCGAGTAGTACCATCACACCAGCCCCTCAGCGAAAGACATATGATTATGATGTTTCCCCGAGTCAAATCGACACGACTGCCTTCCCGTTTGAACGATGGAAGCGACACATCAAACATGTCGTCGATGACGTGAATCATGAATTACTTGCGTTAGGTTCTGTTCAAGGAGATCTAGAATTACGCCAAGAAATCGCCACATATCTTTATCACTCCCGTGGCGTACAGTGCTCACCAGAACAGATCATCGTCGGGTCCGGTACGGAACAGCTGTTGCCACAACTCTTGAATCTATTACCGGACTCGTCTATCTTCGGGATCGAAGACCCTGGTTATCCGCTCACGCGATTGTTGTTCGAACAACAAGGACGCACATCGATTCCTATTCCCGTAGACGATAGTGGTGTTTGTGTGAATGAGCTCGAGCGTCATGCAATCGATGCACTATATGTCACACCTGCTCATCAATTTCCGACAGGGACCGTCCTGTCTGTCAGTCGAAGGCAACGTTTGTTAAATTGGGCACTCGTCCATCAGACGTATATCATCGAAGACGATTACGACAGCGAGTTTCGCTATAGCGGCAAGCCGATTCCGTCACTGCAGAGCATGGACCCGAACGAACGGGTTATCTATATCAGTACGTTTTCAAAATCTCTCATGCCATCCTTACGCATCGGCTATATGGTCTTACCGACACCCTTGTTAAACCGTTACCGGGAACGACACCAGTATTTCACCTGTAGCGTTCCCCGGTTCGAACAACAGACGTTGGCCTTATTCATGTCGAGCGGTGACTTTGAGAAGCATTTGAACCGGATGCGAAAAATATACCGTCGTAAGTTAGAAAGTGTCCTCTCCGCCTTCCGACCATTCGAACCGACCGTCACCGTGACCGGAGCAAGTGCCGGATTGCACGTCGTGTTGACCATCGCGACCGAGCGAACAGAGCAAGAATTGAAGCGGTCCGCCGAATCCGCCGGAATCGCCATTAAATCCATGAACGACTATCGTATCGTGCATCCGGACTCCCACAAGCAATTTCTGTTCGGGTTTGCGCATTTGTCTGAGTCGACTTTACCTGACGTGATCGTTCAGTTGATGCTTGCGTGGGAAGTTTCAAAAGGAGGGAAGTCATGAATCGACGAATCCGGTGGCTCATCGGACTTTTACTCATTGGGAGCGGCACCCTCTTTTTGACGAGTCCGATTTGGAAAAATGCCATTGCTAGTTCGACGAGTGAATACGTGGTGGAACAGATGGAATTTCAAGAAGAGAGCGAATTTGATCCAAGTTATGATTTTAAAGCCGTCAGTCCGCTCTCTGTATCGGACGTCCTACAGGCGCGCAATCGGTTTCATAATTTGCCGACAATCGGCGTGATTTCAATTCCCGATGTCTCACTGAAACTTCCCATCATGAAAGGCTTGGACAATGAAAGTCTCGCGGTAGGCACCGGAACGATGCATCCTGAACAAGAGATGGGCAAAGGGAACTACGCGCTCGCCGGCCACTACCTACAACGAGCAACTGCCCTATTCGGACCGCTCCATGAAATCGAGGTCGGTGCGACGATCTACCTTCAGGATGAAGCGCAAACGTACGAGTACGTAGTCACTTCGCTTGAAACCGTTTCTCCTGAACGAGTCGATGTATTAGATGTCACCTCCACCCCAACCATCACGTTAATCACGTGTACGTTCGATACGACAGAGCGCCTGATTGTAAAAGGAAAGCTCGTCGCTCCATCCTCTTGACCGCTTCTCCTTTGAAAATAGGAGAGGCGGTTTATTATTTTTGCAAAAACATATTGTGAGCGCTTTCAAGTTCCGCTAAACTGTTT
The DNA here is from genome assembly GCF_031844365.1 of Exiguobacterium sp. BG5(2022). GTDB lineage: Bacteria > Bacillota > Bacilli > Exiguobacteriales > Exiguobacteriaceae > Exiguobacterium > Exiguobacterium profundum. Next base: position 5,189 of record NZ_JAUZVB010000008.1, on the reverse strand, counting down.
TTGAAAACGTTTGCATAAAAGTGTGCAAATATATTTGACAGGAAGAGGTGCCTCATGAAAAAAACAACCGCTCGTCAGGCTTCAACGCTGATCCTTTCCGGAGCATTACTCATTCAAGCCGGTGTCCCGATGAACGCATTGGCCGAACCGACTACGATGACGATTGATGGATCGAAAACAGACTGGACTTCAATCCCAGCTCTTGCGACTTCCCCGGCTACAGGTTGGCAAGGATTTGATGTCGGTGATTTATACATACAAAACGACGCCCAACATCTTTATTTTTATGTAGATGCGAACAATGTCCCGAATTGGGGTGACAACGGACAATACATTAATATCGCCCTTCAAATTAACGATGAGGATTCTGGCATCTCTAAAAATCCACTCGGATACCCATTCGACTTTACAGGCGTCGACAAGGCACCACAATATCATATTCTCGTTCGTGTCGATGGCGATCAAAAAGTCAAAGAGGCCGCCCTTTATAAGGCCGGACAGGATACCCCACTCTTACAATTGAACCAATTGAACGGTGCGGCTTTCGCAGTGGACCGGACGAAAGGATTCGAAGGAAAGATTCCATTATCCTTACTCGGGCTAAACAATGGAGACCAAGTTCGTGCCTTGACTGTATTGAGCGGCAATAATGCAGGAGAGCATGGTGCGTTCGATACGATTCCAAGTAACGCGGCCAACCAACTGGCGAACAGCTGGAACGTCGCTGCTACTCCGTCGACGCAATCCGTATATAGTGCCCCGTTCACGTTAAATGGGGTGGAGACGATTGATCAGCTTGAGGTCGTTTCGGTGACCCCGGCTTCATCCTCGATCGACGTGGATGTGTCTACCCCAATCACATGGACGTTCAACGAACCTGTCCGTCTCGATACTGAAGCAGTCACGCTTCAACAAGGAGAGACAAAAATCCCGGTCGACGTGACAACGAACGGTTCGACCGTGACACTTCAGCCGAAAGAGGCACTCGCACTCGACACGTCATATACGGCGACCATCCCAGCGGATGCGGTGACAGGGACGATTTCCAACACGTCACTCCCTGCCTTGACGACTTCGTTCAAAACGGCAACCAAGCTCGCCGATCCATGGGAAACGACTCGTTATATCGAGATGAAGTATGTCCGCGCGGATGGAGATTATACGGATTGGAACTTGTGGACGTGGAGCACCGGTAAAAAAGACGGCCAAGTTGACCCGTATCGCATCACGGAGGACGGGGCCATCTTCCGAATCCCCGTTGGTCAAGACGCCACCAAAGTCGGATTTGTGATCCGAAAAGGAACGGATTGGGCTGTGAAGGACGCATACGGAGAAGACAGATACGTCACGCTCGGAGAAGACCGTGTCACGAAGGTCCTCGTCGAAAGCGGCAAAGGTGTGTTCCATCAAGTTCCGACAGTCAACGGACCAGTGTACGGTACAGACGGGATTAGTTTCTTCTACCGCGATGTAGCACTTTATGAATCCGGAAAAATGAATGAAATCGAACAGGTCGCACTCAAAATCAATGATGAAACATATCCGATGACGTATGAGCCTGAAAACGAATGGTTCCGCCACACAGTGCGTTTGCCTGAAGGCGTTCATGATTACACGTACCTCGTCACAAAAGACGGGGTGACGACTGAAGTGAAGGATCCGTACTTTGAGGCTTCTCAAATAGAGTATCGCCAACCGACCGTCAAACTCACTTCTTCAGTCAGTCCAAAAGCGATTAGCTCCAGAGAAAATGCCGTCCTACGGGTAAAACCAACCTTACCAAAGGGAGTGACGCTTCGTGAACTCTATATCGATGCACGACCTCTCGGAGGACCCGCTAAGTTGCACATCGACCGTGCATTGAATGCTCAAACCATTGCGGTGAAAGATACGATCAAACCAGGAAACAAGACGCTCTCTGTCACAGCCGTCGACCAGTATGGAAATGTCCATCGCTCGAAGACCACCATCCGTGTCGTTCCGAAATCGATGAAAGAGAAACAAGCATTTGATTGGGATGAGGCACGAATCTACTTCATGCTAACCGACCGCTTCTACAACGGGGACGTGTCCAATGATAATCCGAACCGTGAGTACTATGATAAAGACCATCTGGAATCGTACCATGGTGGAGACTTTGCGGGTGTCACAAAAAAACTCGATTATTTAGATGACTTAGGCATCAATACAATCTGGATTACACCGATTGTGGATAACATCGATTGGGATTTGCGTTATGGGAAAGATGGGTCTCAATATGGCTATCACGGATATTGGGCGAAAAACTTTGAAAAACTTGATGAACACCTTGGAGATATGGCCGCATTCCATAAATTGATTGACGAGGCGCATAAGCGTGGCATCAAAATTATGGTCGATGTCGTCTTGAACCATCCAGGCTACGGCATGGAACCAGGTGCAAGTTCAGCCGTCACGAATTTCCCGACGGATGCAGAACGACAAGTATTCGATGGCATGATTCGCGAGAATCCGGTCGATGGGGACGACCTCAGAATGTCCTTATCTGGTCTTCCTGATTTCAAGACCGAGGAAGCGGCCGTGCGGGAGCAATTGGTCAAATGGCAGACGGATTGGATCAAACGTTCGAAAACGAAAAAAGGAAATACAATCGACTACTTCCGTGTCGATACGGTCAAACATGTAGATTCAACGACGTGGAAATCATTCAAAAATGAGCTGACAACAATCAAGCCAGATTTCAAACTCATCGGCGAACACTATGGAGCCAGCATCAACAATACAGGCGGTTATCTGCGGAGTGGACAAATGGATTCCTTGCTCGACTTCGATTTTAAATACCAGGCCGAGCGATTCGTAAACGGCAACATTGAAGATGTAGAAAAATCGCTCCAATATCGGAATAACCAATTATCGAATGAAGCAACGCTTGGACAATTCTTAAGTAGCCACGACGAAGATGGATTCCTCGTCTCGCGCGCAGATGGAGACACAGGTAAGCAAATGGTCGCTGCCGCCCTTCAGATTACGGCCAAAGGTCAACCGGTCATCTATTACGGAGAAGAAGTCGGGCAATCTGGGAAACATGCAGGGGATATGGATAAAGGTGAGTTCAATGAGAACCGCTATGACTTTGACTGGTCACGTGTCAAAGGAGAAGGGAAAGCGATGCATACGCATTACCAAAAACTATTGAATATCCGTGCAGACTATTCTCACGTATTCAGTAAAGGAACACGATCATCCGTCTCTGTGAATGCCAATTCTGGTTACTCGATTTTTGAGCGGGCCTACGGCAAACAGTCCGTTCTCGTCGGATTGAACACGAAAGAGAAAGCACAAACCGTTTCATTTAAGACGTCGTATAAGGCGAAGACTATTTTGATTGACCGCTATAGCGGCAAATCATACACTGTTCAAAAAGACGGGAAGGTGACCGTCTCACTTCCTGCTCAAGATCAGGGAGGTACCGTCATTTTAGTCGAGAAACGCAAATAAAGAACCGCCATCCTGAGTGAACAGGATGGCGGCTTTTTCATTAACGTGAATAGTTTGGTGCTTCTTTTGTAATGTTGACATCGTGTGGGTGGCTCTCTTGGAGTCCAGCACCTGTCATACGAATGAACTGTGTATCTTCACGAAGGGCACGAATGTCGGCAGCGCCGCAATACCCCATACCTGAACGAAGACCACCAATCAATTGATAGACCGTGTCAGCCAGTTCACCGCGATACGCGACGCGACCTTCGATACCTTCAGGAACGAATTTTTTGTCTGCTTCTTGGAAGTAACGATCTTGGCTTCCGCGTTTCATCGATGCTTCTGATCCCATACCACGGTATGTCTTGAATTGACGACCTTGATAGATTTCCATTTCACCTGGGCTCTCTTTCACACCCGCAAGCAAGCTTCCGAGCATGACTGCATTGGCTCCAGCGGCGATGGCTTTGACGATATCACCAGAGTACTTAATTCCACCGTCAGCGATGACTGAGACACCGTGCTCTTTCGCTTCCATCACGCAATCATAGACTGCTGTGATTTGCGGAACACCGACACCTGCGACGACACGTGTCGTACAGATCGAGCCTGGTCCAATCCCAACTTTAATGACGGATGCTCCTGCTTCAATCAATGCACGCGTCGCTTCTGCTGTTGCCACGTTCCCTGCGATGATTGGAAGGGATGGGAACATATCACGTAACTCACGAACCTTTTCAAGTACGCCAGCTGAGTGACCGTGTGCCGTATCGATAACCAATGCATCCACACCTGCTTCAACCAACACTTGAGCACGTGAAGCCGCGTCTTTCGTCACACCGACTGCAGCTGCGACAAGAAGACGACCTTGCTTATCTTTTGCTGCGTTCGGGAACTGTTCGACCTTTTCGATATCTTTCGTCGTAATGAGACCTTTTAATACACCGTTCTCATCGACAAGTGGAAGTTTCTCGATGCGATGTTGATGAAGGATACGCTCGGCTTCTTCAAGCGATGTACCCACTTTTGCTGTGATGAGGTTCTCTGTCGTCATGACATCTTTGATTACCGTCGAATAGTCTTTGATGAAGCGAAGATCACGATTCGTTAAAATACCAATCAATTGACGTTCATCTTCTGAGTTGACGATTGGGACGCCCGAAATACGATACTTACTCATCAAGTATTCTGCATCGTATACTTGACGGTCTGGAGTTAAATAGAACGGGTTTGTGATGACACCATTTTCTGAGCGCTTTACGCGATCGACGTGCTCAGCCTGCATTTCCATCGACATATTCTTGTGAATGACACCTAAACCACCTTGACGGGCCATAGCAATCGCCATTGGGGCTTCAGTAACGGTATCCATACCGGCACTGATGATCGGAATATTTAATTCGAGTCCTTCACAGAGCTTCGTGCTTAAATCAACGTCACGTGGTAAAACATTTGAAAACCGTGGTACGAGTAATACATCATCAAATGTTAAACCTTCTTTTGCAAACTTATTTTCCCACATAAAAATTGATGGCCCCTTTCTCGTTCTACCTACATCTTTGTTTCGAAATATTTCTGTAATGGTAACAGGTATAACGTAAAAGTGCAATTCAATTCCCGATGTTCAGAAAGTTCAGAATTGTGTTCATTAACTTAAATAACATTAAAATTGTTCGGAATTTCATCGTGTGAACGAGCAGAATATGAAGTTCGATTTCATTATGAACGTA
>NZ_JAUZVB010000007.1:0-26747 GCF_031844365.1 Exiguobacterium sp. BG5(2022) | reverse complement strand
AACAAACACATGAAGAACATTGAACAAGTAGTCCAACTATCTATTGAGGTGATTGGGAAGGAGAAAGTCCAATCCATGACTTTCAATGACGAATTGATTCGAAAAATGAAAAGGGAGAACAACCCTCTTGCGAAAGAATCGATCCAAGCACTCTTGGCATTGAAGTATCGTTTTGTGGAAGAAGTCGAGGAAAAATTATTGAACCGCATCTATTCAGATATATTGTACGAAGAAAAGAATCTCTTCACCGATCCGAAGGACTGGAAAGCATATCTTTACGAATTTAACGGCATCGAAGTATATGACTTCTTTGAAGATACGAATACAGATACACATATCAAGAAAGAGTATTTTGCAACAGTTGCTCGTCTTGTTTATGAGCAAATTATCAATGAAGAATTTGAAATTCCTGACTCATGGAAAGAATTATGTGAGGGCAAACAATGACGAAAAGAAAGGCTGATGAACCTATGAAATTGCCAATAGAAGACCATAGACGTTTCCGACAAAAAAAACGTGCCGAATCCCTTGTAAAGCGTTTATATCACAAGGGATATAGCGCCAAGTGCATCATGACAATAGATGAACAACGGGTGTATTTCGCTGATTGTGTGAAAGTAATCATTTCCTGTAATGGAGAAGGTTTTGTTGTACGAGTGAAGAATGAAGAACTGGAAGTCATACCGAATCATACGTTTTTTGAACCATTGGATGACACACAACGGATCGACCTTGTTAAGACAAATTTTGAGGGATTACTTAAAATCATTCGTGAGACGATCAACGGAAGAAAATACTCGTATAAATAACAAAAGGTGGTTAGTCATTGAGACTAATCACCTTTTGTATTGAACTGTTTATTTATGATGGCTAAACCTTCTTTTGAAATGTAGCTGTTACCGACCATTTGACCATTTCTAGAAAATTTCCCAGTGATTGCACAAACAAATTCCTCACGATATTTTCGGATGTTGATACTGGAAGAGTTACATGAAACCTCTACCATATCGCCCCCCTCTATATTGTGTAACCGTAAATATTCAGGGGGGATTTTTACTCTTCCAACATCTGAAATAATTCTCAATTCACTTCTTTTTGTCATCCGAACAAAACTCCTTAGAATGTACTATACCCGTCAATTATTTTGAACAGATCAGGGTTTCCAACTGTTTGAGCAAATTCCGTAGCTTCTTGTATTTGACCGAGTTGTAAGTAAGCATCAACAATTTGTCCTTCTTTACGACCGTTTAGTTCTACCGTATCTTTTAGTTCTATAACTCGTTTATAGTCAGCGTTCATGTACGCTGTCTCAAACTCAATATACGGGTTTGATGTTTCCATTTTTGGGGCAATTTCACTTAAACGATTCAAACGATCATTTTTAATTAAATACGTTATGACCTCATTTGCCATTTCAGGAACAGGATTGCTATCTAGTAGAGTGGCTAACTCGTTTTCTGCATCGTAGACAGCGATTACCATTGTCAAATCAGATACATCTAAATCTCGTTTATTGATGGTTTCAAGAATCGTAAAAGCATCTTTTTGTCGTCCTGAATAAAATGAACGATAAGCACGAAGTAATGATGTTGTAATTGCTTTATTGTCATTTGATTTAAAATATGTCGAAGTCGCATCACTAGTTTGAGTTTGAATGTCTTCGACACTAGCCATTTTAGGTTCTCCCGAACCACCTAATTCCATTGCGATATAGACAATAAAGATTACAACAACTGCTAATAGCATCATAACTGTTTTTTTGTCGAATCGGCTGTTTTTTTTGTTCTTTCGATTCGGGTTCATATAAACAGGCGATTCTTTCTTTTTTAATTTAATATTCTTTTCGTTCTTCGATTTCGTATTCTTAAAGAACTTACGTTTAGATTTTTCTTCTTTTACGTCTTCTTCCCCTTCTTTTTCATCATTGATATATCTCAATTCAGTTTCTTCAATGAGATATAAAATATCATCGAGATTGTCATAGTGATAAAGGGATTGGCAAAACTCCCGATTGATTTCATCCTGTTCTAAAAGATCAATCATTTTTGGAAGTGAGATGATTTTATTCAATCTTGTCAAAGAAAGTAAGATCATTTCTTTAACCCGTTGAACGATGTTCATGTCTTCATCTGAAAAGACTGGAATAGAAGAAGTCTCATACATGAGAACTTTAATGTTATTTTCATGTTTATCAACCACGAAATTGACGTTCTCCCAAACAACTTTCAGATTACCCCGTTTTTCTTCTTGAGCGATTGCAATTAACGAACGGAAATACTCTAACTTTTCTCTAAGCGAAAATTCAATTAGCTTATCAAAAAGATCAAGGTAACTCAAATCATATTTTAATAATGAATAGCGACCTTCATTTTCAATTTCAACAGGGATTAATAACTGATGTTCGAGTTTATGACCTACTGCCATTCTCTTGATACTTCTTTCAATTTCCGTTGCATCTTCACTTTTTAAATGTTCGGTAGGAATGCGATAAATCGCATCCCTGCCATTGAACGATAAATTACCAAATTTATTGAAAGTTACGTTTTGTGCCATGTTTACACTCCTTTTAACGTCTCATCATAATAACTTTTGCTACCCGACCCATCGAACGACCTGTTCCAGTGCTGTTGCCTAAGTTACCAAGAAGTGAAGGGATGGTTAATGCGAAAAACGTGATTACTAATGTCATAGAAATTGCCACCGTTGGTTGTGTGAGCAATGGAAAAGAGCGAACATATGAATTTTGGTTGGTCAACACCTGCATACAATACGCATATGCAATCGCTTGAAGTATAAACGTGACCATATTATTGATGATGTATTTCCACCATATTGAAAAATAGTTGAACTCGTCATTGAGGATTGTTGAAATTGCCAATGGACCGACCATGAACATGAAGGATAGAGCCACAAATCGGTACATAAGAGCAAGTCCGAAAACAAACATTGCGATAATAACAAATAGCAGAACGATGACAGAATGTTTCGGACCCCATGTGAACAACATAACAGCCATCGATTCACGGTTCGCTGCATCTTTAACAATGCCGTTTAGCATATCATTTTGAAGAGTTATGATAATATCAAATATCTGATTGTATAACCCTAAAAACGCAGCTCCTGCAAAAACGCCCAACAACTTTTGATTCATCGCTTGTTGATAATCATCAGGATCACCAAGTCGTCTCAATGCCATTACCATCATGTGCCACATTAAAAATAGTGGTAGAAGTAAATACGATAGTGAAGTGAGGTAACCTTTATATTTTTTTAAACCTTCATCTTTAGTAATCTTGTCAGGATCACGAACCAACAATTGAATTTGCTCACCTACGATGTTCGTGATCCCAATAATTGAGGGATAGAATACTGATAAAGCGTGGCAAGTGAAATTCAATTTTCCGCAGTTGAAACTGTTTGTTTCGTAATCGTATTTTTTAACTATTTCTTCGATATACTGTTCTCCAAGTACGTTCTCATAACTTTTAAAAGCATCTTTATTTCTTTCATAAAAATCACCTTCGTCTGCATAGGTGAAATTAGGGATGCTCCCGAATAAGACGAGAATACACAATAGAGAAATCAGTATTTTATTTATACCATTCAATACTTTCACCTCTTTTTAGGATGTAGTAAACACAAACAACAAAAATGACACTATCAAAAATGTGGTAACGGACTGTTTTAAGATGTAGTCTTTTCGAAAAGTCTTTATCCTTGCATCCGAGGGTGTTTGTTGATGTTTCTCTTCATACAGTTCTTTGAACTCAACTGTTCTCTGATCGATGTAGTCATTGAATTTTCTTGTTAGAAAAGAATAGAGTTTTAATAGCTTTTCTTTCATTATTGACTAACCTCCGAATCAAGACCTAGAGTATCGTTGAACCACGTAATTTCATAACGTTCAATTTTATCTCCACTCCAATCAATTTCCATGATATATGTGACGACACGTTGGTCGATCACCCCTTCATCGGGATTGTCAGCAACGGTACTCATATCTAGTTCGTAAAGTACTTTTGAATGGAAATGCTGTTCTTTATCTATTTCTGTTTGAGCGATATGGACGGTAGTATCTATTAGTGAAGTGTCGATATAAGCATCCTGAACACCTTCACTATTATCGAGTGCTGTTTTATACTCTTCCAGTGCAACACCAGTCAATAACTTTTCATGCTCCCCCTCACCACCGTTCATTGCTATCACGAACTCTTCTGCTTTTTTATTGTAGTCTGGTATTCTTGACAACAGTTCAGTTTCTTCTTGTAAGGTAGTGACTTTTAATCGTTCATTTTGAACGTTATCTTTTTCATTCAGGTATGCCATTAGTAAAGCTAAAACCAATAAGAAGAACAAGGTATATCTGATTGTTAGCCTCATTATTTCACCTCTTGTTTTTGACTATTGAAATAAGGTTCAGGGTCGATGCGTGTTGTTCCGCCATTCACAAAAATTTCAAAGTGTAAGTGTGAACCAAAACTGTTACCAGTATTACCACACAGACCGATTTGTTCACCCTTCTTGACCGTTGTTCCTACCGGCAATCCTTTAGCATTCATATGGGCGTAAAGGGTCGTCTGTTCGCCATGAGCGACCTTTATATACCAACCGTAAAGGTTGTGATATTGAGAGAGTGTGACCTTACCATCCAAGACAGATAGCAACGGATCATTTGTGTTGCAGTCAAAATCGATACCTGTATGGAAGTCGCTATATAGCCCGTTTGGAGTCATGAAGCTTCGTGGGCCGTATCTCGATGTGATCGTGATCTTCCCACGAACGGGAGAACCAAGCCCCGATGCAAAGCCTGCAACCTCACAATTCATAGATAGCCCACCAAACTCCGAAACTCGTTTGGTGATGTTAGGAATCCAATGAGCATTCAGGTTGTTAGGGTCGTTTGCCACCCCAAGAGGTGCGTATTTGTTTCCGATTTGTTCAATGGTTACTAAACCTTGTGCGTAATAATTTTTATAGAGGTTTCGAGCCATGAAGTCCAAACCCTCTTCGAGAGAAGAAAAGACAAAGAATGAACCAGTTGACGAGTTGTATAGACCGCCTGGATTGTTTCTTTCACGAACCATATTCGAGTTTCCGTTACCCGTTTCATGAAATGCGATGGCACTCAAAATGACAGGATCGATATTGTTTTTCTTAGCAGCATCGATAAAAAGTTGCGCTTTCCCATCAAATGCCCCTGCCCCTTCGAATCGAGAATCAAATACAGAACGATTGATTTCTCCGTTGGGTTGGCACATTGCAAAACCACCGTTGAGACCTTCTTCATCCTTACTTTTTTCTTCCATTACCCCACCAAGAATTGAAATCAGAGATACGACCGTAAGAATTATAAGAATGATAAAGAGAACGGTTGAACTCCCAAACAAGAGAGGGAGTGAGAAAATTGAACGCTGTTTATCGTTCATTCAATTCCCCCCCTTTTCAAATAACGATTTCATGTAGTTTTTTATTTTTAAACCAAAGTTGTTCTTCCATAGGGGTTAGTTTGACAGCAGTGTAAATTTTCTTACTACCGATGAAAAGGATTCCCTTTCCTGCTTGCTTTGCTTTATCCCCATCACGAACTGTTAAAATGCTTCGTTCTTTATCACTGAAACTATGCGACAACTCTTTCTCTAAAAAGTCGATTTCAAATGCCATCATTGGAAGATACATTTTCTGTACTGATTGGTTAATGACAGCTTCACCATAGTTTTTACCTGAAAGACGATCCTTTGCACTAAGGAAATCTTTAATCGATTGAGTAGCCGTTGATACACCAACATTAAAGGAGCGTAGAACCTTCAACATATAGAATAGTTGTTTCATCGCCAATGGAATGTTAGGGTCAGCAATAACGTGGGCTTCATCGAATACGAAACGCATTGGAGAACCATCTCCGTTGATGGCTTCATATGTCATATGACTCATGATGTTGTAGTATAAAATCCGTTGTACGTTCTCGTTACTCGCAAAACTTAATGAATCATATGCAACTAGATCACTATCGATATTTACGTTTGTGTAACCGTTAAACGTATGACGATAAATACCTCTGATGTATAATTCAATCCCTTTATGGAAAGTACGCACATACTCATACGTCTCTGGATCATTCGACTGCAACGTTGCTAGAGCAACGTCAAAGTCGCTCAATGTCGGGAAGTCTGATGGTTTCAATTTAGAATAATCAAGTGATTCATTGTCCGAATCTATTCCCACACTTTTATACACATCTAAGATGATTGTCGATAGTACGTTCTCTTGCATGATTGTCATATCGGGGTACATGAGTTTGAACATAACAATCAGTTGTGGAATTTTGTTGTAAATTGGATTAGTTGCAGTGACAGTATCATCGTCGTCATTAGTCTCAAATGACTGCTTTGGTAAATCAAAAGGATTGATTCGACTTGTAGTTGCTTCAAGACTGAACTTGATCCACTCGCCACCTAAAGTCTTGAACTTAGAACCAAATTCCCCTTTGGGGTCATTAACTTGAATCTTCGTACCAGTCATATACTCCTTCATCATGTCAGCGAATAAGGCAGTTGATTTCCCGACTCCAGAAACACCAATATAAACTTTGTGTTTGTTTAGTAACAAATCTTGGTCAACCAAGATGACGTTCTTTGTTTTTTCATTAATCCCGAAGTACATACCACTTTCCTGAAACATTTCATTTTCATGGAAAGGGAAAAAGAAAGAAAGTGCTTCTGAATTAACAAGCCTTGAAGTCAAATCAGTCACTTTAAGTTCGCCCAATGGAAGAAAAGAATGAAACGCATCCATTGCTCGAAGATTAGGAGCATAGGCGGTAGCAGTTGAACCAATCAATGATTTAACCTTTTGTGTCAATCGATCCAACTCTTCTAAGTTTGGGGCATTTAAATGAAATAGTGTATTTAATTCAAACATTTTTTCAGAACCCGATGATAATTCACGAATAACTCTAGTTGCATCTCGTTCTTGAACTTCCGCTTCGACTTTAGTAGCATCGTCCAATCTTTCATCAGCTTGCTTTAATCGAGATTGTTTAATTGCTTTAGATAGGTTCGCCCGAACCTCATTTGTAGAAATTTTCTTTATATGATAACTGATTGAAACGTTATCGGATATTTCTGACCATTCCTGTATATCTTCTTGCGAAATCAGTGTGTTATAGTCCATCAACATGAGTGTACGGGTATAGTTTGAACCTAACTGCACGTAGTTATCATGTTCTTGAATGTAATCGGGAGACAAGACGGAGAGCAACCCGTTATCATATTCCAGTAATGATGAAGCAAACTCTTCTTCTGATTCATTGAAAGAAGATTTTTTTTTGAATAAATCGAAAAGACCCATTAGAAATCCTCACTTTCTTTTATTGGATGATGTGTTCCATATCACGCTGAAGTGACTCGATTAATTTGCTCATTGACTCTTCGCCCATCGAAACATCGTGGGAACTGTTTGCACGTCTAAGGATGTGACTACCGACTGAAACAGCACTGTCGTAATCAATGGTGGTATGGAAAAGTAGTGTTAATTCTTCACTATTCAATTGTTTTACTGTTAGGCTAGACTGGTCAAAAACCAAGCTACCTAATTTTTGCACTAAAATTGCACTCTTATTGTCAATCTCTAATAAGGCTTTATCTTTGTCTTTGTTCTTTATTGGTTGGGTTAGAATGATATAGTTTTTTCGTGCCACTAGATTACGACTCTTTCCAAGGTCTAGCATAGACTTTTCATAACTTTGAATCAGCATGCTTTTCACTTCATCTATATTTTCTTTCCTCTTACCTTGACGGAAATTTTGAAGGTGTCGATCTAGGTTGATTGGTTGTGCGATTTTGCAGAATTGAAGTTGAGTGAAGAAGTCGCTAGATGTTAAAAACACTTTAAAAGTGTCTAAAGTCGCTTTCTTTTCTGATTTATTTGCTAATGACAGGTTAATACTAGAAACTTCGAATACACGTACTAAGTTTTTCGAAGTTTCATAGCAATCGAGGTATACTCCTTTTAACCCCATCACTTTTCGAGAATCATAAATATCTGACATATCGATTTCTCCTTTTCTCTTGAAAAACTCTTTCTGTCTTTTCTTGAAAAATAATCTCCATAACAGTCCGTATTCAACAAATGAAATTTCTTTTCTAACAGGATGTTTCGTAGCTAGAGCCAAAATGACCGTGATCGCAGGTAAGCAGAGGAATACAGCAGCCGTGATATTCCACATTCCAGAACCATAAAGAAGATATAAGAAAAGGGCGGTTATTAGCAAAAATGGTGATGCTAAAAACACATCAACAAATGCTATACGCCCAATCAAATATTTTTTTGTGTCAATTGGAACTGGAAGCTGTACCTTGAGGTCGTCACGCATTGACTCGTTCAATAGTCTTGAATCGTGTCTCAAAGTGAACACTCCTTAAATTTGTTTAGGCAAGCTTCTTTTGTACGTAAGATACAATAATTGAAGCTAAAAGAGTTACTGACAATCCTGCAATTGACCAAATGAGTCCCTTCTTGAAGCGAGGCACGTTTTCTTCGTTACCGAAAGCAACCAAAGAACCGAGGATCAGAATCGCTAAAATGAAGATCGAGACAACTAATGTTTTTACATCTGTTGTGATTCCCGTTACTAATTTGTTCAGTTTAGTAAAAGGTGAACCAAATACTAAACCGTTTAACATTGAAAATAAATTCATGTTTTCATCACCGCCTTTCAATAACTGGTATTAAACAATTTTTATTATACCTTATATGTACTTTCGTGTAACTATAAATACATCTAAATCATTCCTTAAATAGTAAATATTGACCTGTTTTGGAAAAAATAAAAAAGAACAAAGTCTTTTATGACTAAGTTCTTTAAAAGAAGTTATTGGCATCAATTTTTAGTGATTCTGATGTATTTGATTCTTCGGATTTCTTTGGTTTTGGAGTAACAGGCTTTTTAGTTTCCGTTGAGGGCTTTTCTTCGGATTCCTTAGTGATAACAGGTGGTTCGCTTGCTTTTTGAATTTCACTTGTGGAAGACGTTTCTTCTTTCGTCACCGCAGTTGTCATTTCACTATTATTGTTCGTCTTGTCATTGCCGTTTGGATAGAACTTATCCGACTGGATGGCATCGAAACTGGATTTTAGAATCGGTTTGAACACATCTGTCGGGATGCCTGAAACCTTATGAGTTTTTGTCAGAGTATGGAGCAACGTCAATCCTTGATAGATCGATAGAGAGGTCACGTTTACAAATCCGATAATTTCAACGGCTTCTGTAATTAGTAATCGAATACTTCTTGATAGATTCAATTGTGCTTCAAACCAACGCTCAAATTTCATTTCATCTTCTTTAGTCAATTTCTTACTTAATAAAGATGCACGAAAGAACTTTTTGAATTTAGGGTTGATCTCAATGTCAGAACTATCGAATTTTAAATGATCGGCATACACTTCTTGAAATGTTTCTTGGAAAGGTGAATGATTAATAAGTTCTGTTTGAATCGCATAAGTATTTATATCAGAATATCCAAACCGTAAGATGGCGTGTTCAATCAAAACGACAATACTCGCACTTGCACTTTGTTGAATCGATAACCACTTTTTAATGTTATCAATCACTAATTTCTGTTCGGGGATATTTTCGTTAAACATTGGGTCGTTCAGATAGATCGAGTTTCCTGCATATTTTGTAGACATTTTAGTTCAGCCCTCTTTCGTAATTAGATAATTAAGCAAACACACTTCGAATGTGTGCTTGCTTAATTAAAAAGTTTTTTATTTTTTATCGAATAATGCTTTAGCGAGAATGTAAGTTCCACGACTATTCATACTTGTAGCATATTCGCTGTTGATCCAAACAACTTCCGCAAAATTACGTTCTGCATATTTTTTTAATTCACTTAGCATGACCTCTTTGAATAGGATGCTACCACCACCGTGAACGAAGATGTAGTCTACATCCGATGAAGCAAGTTCCGAAAAACTAACCATTGTCTCTTTAAGGATTTCGTCTGCTTGAATGTGTTTAGCACGTTGGAAACATTCATTTGCGAATTGTCCTTTACGACCGTCTTTTTTCAACCACTCTTGGAAATCCTGACGAGTGAATCGTGAACCTAAATTCATTTCTTCTTTCATCAATGTGACCGCTAGATCGGAAGCATATCCAACGCCTAGTCTTTCCCCTCGACTCATGTTCGGTACTGGTTGAAGTTGATTGATAACTGTAAACTCTGTCGTACCGTCTCCAATATCAACGTGCAATGAAGTGCCGTTTAGGAAGTCTTTAACCGTCTTGTTTGATTTATAAAGATTATTGTAATCAGAAAGAATGGCATCATCGCTCGTTGAAAATGCAAGCATAGAAGTTTTCCCTTCTTCCGTCACTTTGCAATTCGTGAATTTTAAAGTGACTTGTACTGCTTCGTTACCAATATGAACGACAACGATATGTCGTGGAGTTCCGATGAAGCGTTGTTCAAGTGCTTCTGCTGTCTTTTTCTTATATTCTGATGAAGGAATTGCAGTCACCATATCAATAGATAATGAAAGAGATTCAGGCAATTCATCATTAGCATCGTAATATTCTTTAACAGACGATGCAGCGATCATTCCGAGTGTCATAACAACTGGAATATCATTTTCAGATTTGTTACCGAGCGAGATTTCCATGTTCGATTTGTTTGAAGACTTCAACGCCTTTTTACCAATCATGTACATTGCCGAACGCTTCAAAGCGTTAGATGTGATATGTACTGTAAGGTTGTTGTAAAGGTCATTCATAATTTGAGGAACGGACAAATCACTTGCTACATGACTAGCGATTACTTCTGAAATTACAGAAGGTTGTCGTAACGTTTCTTCCGATCCGTTTACTTCTAAAACGATTTCTGTTTTTGAGTTTCCAATGTCACTACCGATGATTTTTTTCATGTTTGCACCTCTTAAAATTAGTTTTTTTACCACCTAAGAACAGTATAAATGAAAAAACATTATTATACAACCCATAAATCATAATTATGTTATAAGAAGTCTGTTTTATTGTTATAAATATTATTTGTTGATGAATTTGAAGGTTATTTAAAGTGTACTTACATATCATATTTATATCACTTTAAATGAATTTGATGAGAAGTTAGGATATATGAATTCTGTTTTATTATCATTCGTATATCACTTTAATGTGTCTTATAGTCCTTTTAAATAAGTTCTATATATCCCTTTTATATACTCTTATCTAATTTGGTAAAAGTTATTAAGAAACAAAGGAAAAAAACAGATAATAGCGCAGAAATAGAATGAAAAAAATCCCGAAAATGGCGAAGAATTGACCTGTAATTTGAGAGAAAATACGCTGAAAATGGTAAAATAAAGATAAGTAAAAATTGAGTATTTCAAAACAAATCTAGGAGGTTTTTTATGAGCGCAGCAGAGCAAGCTAAGGATGATATTTTGGAAACTGGATTAGAAATCCTGTTAAAAATGTATGAAAAAATGAGGGAAGACTTAGAGAGAAGATTAAACGGAGAAGAAGAAAATGATCTACTAAATCCTTATGAAAAATTTGAGATGATGATGGATCATGTCATTGAAAATAGTGAGGAAGAAGAGGTTGTTGAACTTGCAAAAGCACTTAAAGAAGACCCTGAAAATGGTATGAAGGTTTTTGAGTTGATGAATGATAAAGCAACTTTAATCGGTCTGAAAGATGCTAAAGATCAAAGCATTGAGTATGTAAAAGCACTCGATCTAGTATCGAAAAAGAATTTGGAATCTGATACTCCTAAGCTTAATCTTCAAAAAGAACTTGATACTGCAAAGGGAGTCCAACAAGCAAAAGATTTAATTCTTGATACTAAAATTCAACAGCTTGAAAGAAAGAATTATAGTTCACTGGATAACATAAAAGATGAACGGATCAAGAACTTCACACGTCTAGCAAATGATTTTGATAATGTGATTGAAGAACCGAAGAACAAAGAAAAATTGAAGCAAGTATATGATAAAATCGTAAACGTAACGAAACTGAAAAAACAAAATGAAATTGAAAGTACGAAACAAAAAGTGGACGATAAAGAAAAGCAACAAAAAGAAAAAGACGAACTGCAAAAAGAGAAAGATCAACAGCAAAAAGAGATTAAAAAAGAGAGAAAACGAGAGATTGAAATGGAAAGATAATAACAAAAGCCCTGCTTATGCAGGGCTTATTTTTTGAATTTTTTTGGTTTGTTGTGATTCACATAGTCAGAAAACATTTTAAATAGTTCTTCGACTTCTTCGTGTGATAATTCGGAAGTTTGGAAGTATGTTTCTGCCAAAGCACCAGTTTGAATAAGACGTCTTGTACGTCTTTTTCTTTTCTCTTCTTTTGACAAGAAGTTAAACTTTTTATCGAGTTCATCCGCTTGTTTTTGTTTCTTTTTGAGTTCCTCGACCAGTTTTCTATGACGATCAATCTTTCCTTTTTGTTGAGTCATGACAAATTACTTTGTTGTATATTCAGCGTTATCTTCGTTCTGAACGATTTGACCTTTAGCTACTTCTTCTGTTTGAGACAGATCGTAAAGGAAATTAATTTGTTCTTCAAGGTATTGTGGATCAAAACTTTCGAATTTTTCACAAACGAATGTACCGATAGAGTATTTAACATTCTCTTCGATCTCTTCCATTTGCTTTTGTGCTTCTTCGATTTGTTTTGCTAATTTTTCACGCTTGTTCAAATCTTTTTTGCTAATTAGTTGTCGAGCCATAGTAAACACTACCTTTCTTTTTTTTGATAAAGCGAACGATATATTTACATTCATGCTTCGTAAGAATTGGCTCGATCATCGGAGATGAACAGGCCAATTATCACTCCGCATTCAAGTGAACCAGTTACAAAGCGATAGCGTTCAATCAAGTCGAGTTAAGAAAAAGCCAAACCCAAAATACTAAACGCAATGAAATCGATATCGGATTGTAAATCGTGAAGAATTAAATCAGATTAATTCGAAACGATGTTTTAGTTTTTAATATGTTTCATGTGAAAAAATAGAGAAACTTAGATCGTGAAAAAATGTGGTTATTGATAGTCTATGCGATTGAATAGTGAATCGTCAAGTGGTAAAATGAGGTCAGGAGAGAAGCGAGTGCCCATTTACGCACCTTGATTTCATCAAAGTGCCAATGGGCTGTCTCCGACAGAAAATACTTCGTATTAACCCGCAGGGGCAAAAGAAAAGGTGGTGAATCAGATGGCATTGTTCTATATGGCAGTTCGTAATGTTCAGAAGGCTAAACAATCAGCAATTGCAAAGGCTTCTTACGTTTCAGGAGAGAAATTGTATAGCGAAAGAGATCAAGAGACGAAAGGATATAGAACACGAGAAGTCAAACCTGATTCATTTATCCTTGCACCAAATCATGCCCCTGAATGGGTATATGATCGTGAAAAATTGTGGAATGAAGTTGAAGCAATCGAAAAGCCTGTTAATTCGAGATTGATGCGTGAAGTTGTGGTTGCTTTGCCAATCGAACTTTCGAATGAACAGCAACGTGAATTGATTTCAGAGTACGTCCAAGAGAACTTCGTTAATGACGGAATGGTGGCTGATGTAAACATTCACCGTGACCGTGACCAAAACCCTCACGCCCATATTCTTCTTACTATTCGTCATTTTGAAAGTAATGGAGAATGGGCTGAATCTCGTTCTAAAAAAGAATATTTGAAAGACGAGAATGGAGAGTTTATCTATAACGAAAAAGGCAATAAGAAGAGTCGTAACGTTGACTTGACTGGATGGAATGGTAAACACAAGATTGTTGAATGGCGTAAGGCACTTGCTGAAAAAATCAATGAGTTCTATAAGAAAAACGGTATTGAGCAAGAAGTGTCGCATCTTTCTTATGAAGATCAGGGAGTCGATAAAGTTGCACACGAACGTTTGTCTCGTAGTGCATATGCAATCGAATTGAAAGCTAAAGAATCTGCTATGGATAATGATGTGGAATATGAACCGATCTCTTACTATGCACAAGTGAACGAAATGCTTGATTCCTTGTCAGGAGAGAAAAATCAACTTGATTCAGAAATCGATGTATTAAAAGCAGAGTTGGAAAAACTTGAAGCTGAACTTGAAGCAGAGAAGTCCGAACCAGTGGTTGATATTGACGCATTCAAAACAATTCGTGAGAACGTCAAAGTCTCTAAAGAAGTCTTCGAATCGTACAAGTTTATCCGTCAACGTATCAAGTGTGGTTATGTTAAACTTCCTGAAATCAATAAAGCGAAAGAGTCTATTGAATACTGGAAAAAATCACTGAATGTTCGTGATCGAAAACTTCAAAACGAGAAGACAATACTCGAAGAATCGTTAAAACTCTACAAAGACAAAGACTTTGAAAGTTTGAAGAAAATCGGGTTCGATCCATCCACATTCGTTACCGTTTATCGTGAGAAGGCTCAAGCCTTCCTTGATAAACATGAAAAGCTATCAGAAGAGGTCGGGAAGTATCGAGAAGCGAAGCAGTTCACTGAACAGGCTTATCAATTCGAGAAGAAGATTGTACAGGAAGAGTTCGAATATCTTCACCCTGAATTAGCACGTATTTATTCTGATGCAAAAGCGTTTGATGATCCAACTGTTTACCAACTCATGTATGACATGAATCAAATTGAATTAGGCAATATTCAAGATAGTACAAGATTCGAAATCGAACAAAATAAACGTCAATTCTTGGATGCTGAATCAATCGATAAAGCTGTCTCACGTCTCCATCTTAATGAGTCGTTGAACGAGTTTAATTTCTATGTAGAAACAGAAAATAAACTGACGATGGCTACTTATCATCTTGATCGGAAATACAAACGAATTGCTAATGATTCTTCTATTGATTTGAATGAAAAATCGAACCTCTATTATCGATTGAGAAATAACAAGAATGAAATCGAATTTATGGGTCAAGAGAAACTAAAAGTTCGTAACGTTTTAGAAACTGATTTGTCTCGAATTTTCGCTCACGATCCGATGTTCAATTCGCTCGATGTTGCTACTGAAAACAAATCGCATTTTGAAGAATATACAGACGATAAATTGCGCTATGTTGCTGAACGAGTTTCATTGTTCGTTGTGAATAATCAATACTCACTATCTGAAATCGAACAAGATTATGAAGCGAAGAATGAATTGGTTTCTCAAAATGAACTTGATGAAGCCGAGCGCAAATTACGAAATCAAGATGAATTTGAAATGCAAGACGACTCAATCAACTCAACTGGTGACATTATCGATTCCCTTATCAGTCAGGCAAGTAAGAATCAGGATTCGACAGATGATAATCGTAACAAACGAAAACGTAAGAAACTTACTATTGAAGACAAATTAGACATGGATATGTATTAAGGAGTGTAGACATGGCAAAAAAGAAGAAAACCAGTAATGAGCCGTCTTTGTTAAAGTCACTCTTTGCAGGAACGGTGATGGCAGGAAGCATCGGTTATCTAGGATTATCTCTATATAACTCGCTTTCAAACGGGGTTGAAATGGTAGATGCTCTATTGAATTTTAAATGGAATTTCGATTGGATTCAGTCACAGGACGATCCGATCCGATATGGTCTATATGCTTCACCATTTGTCTTCGGAATGCTTTTCAAAGCATTCAATCGGAAGCCAAATGAAACATATTCGGATGCTGCTAAACATGGGGTGTTCGGGGATGCGGTATTCTCGAACTTAGATGAATTGAAAGAAAATAAATTCGTTCCCGTAAATCGTAAGGATATTCTTCGTAGAGAGCAATCGGTCACAAAATGGTCGGAAGACTTTTGGGGAACATTGAAAATACCCGAAGGTATCATACTTGGAAGGGAAGACGATGAATTAGTTGTGCTTCATCCTAATTCAAAACTAGATAACCGAAATGTATTGGTTGTCGGTTCTTCGGGATCTTCTAAAGGACAGGCATTTGTTATCCCAAACCTTATCAATAACTATACAAGTTCGATGATCGTAACCGATCCGAAGGGAGAACTTTATAAATTATTGGGTGAAATAAAACGAGATCAAGGATATAAAGTTCACCAAGTAGATTTTTTCAATCTTATAGGAAGTAAATACAATCCTCTTGATTATGTAAAAACCGATATGGATGCCAAAAAAGTTGCAGACAGTATTTCTCGTAACTCCAGTAAAGATGGTAAAGAGGATTTCTTCTTTAACACGGCACGAGATTTGTTGGTTGGGTTGATTCTTTATGTCAAAGCCATCAAACCCGATGCAAGTATGAGAGATGTCAAAAAGATTTTTAACCATATTTCAGATGCAGATGAAGGTCAAGACCGTTTGTTTGAAATTCTTGAACGGATCGGTGACAACCATGTGGCTTATCAGTTTTTGGCTGATGCGAGTTCGTTAGGTGGTAACACAAGGGCTTCGGTCATGTCATCGTTCGCCCAACAAACAGGAGTTTTCTCCATGCAAGCCGTTTCTGCATTTACTGAACGCAGCGATTTCAGATTTGAAGATTTACAAAAGGAAAAAACCATTATCTTTGTGAAAATTCCTGTAAAAGATAATCCCGTTGCAGGACTGACAGCAACATTCTTCGACCAACTATTCTCGATACTCTATAAGATCGGTGATGAAAATGATTCGATTCTTCCGATTCCGACCATTTGTTTACTAGACGAGTTCGCCAACTTAGGAAAACTGAACGACTATGACAATATTCTTTCGACTTGTCGTGGGTATCGATTGAGTTTGATGACTATCGTTCAGGATTTTGCACAACTAGAAGAAAAGTACAGTGAGAAGTTAGCCCGTACCATCGTCAATAACCATGACACATCGTTGTTCCTTCGGACGAAAGATCAGAAGACAGCCGAATATTATGAAAAATCGGCAGGCGAGACAACGGTAAAATATGAAACTCAATCAAAACAAGGTGGATCGAACTGGTTATACTACTTTGGGTTCGATAGCCAACCAAAACAAAATGCCCCATCGAGAAGTGAGAACTACACAAAGAAATCGCTTGTTTCTCAATCCACCCTACTCAATATGCAAGGTGATACCTGTTATGTCTTCATGGCAGGTAGAGTGTTGGAACTAGACAAGGCATTCCAAAGTACCATCTACAAAGGGTTCATCACAGCTTCTGAACCAGTAGACGGCAAATATCCATATGTTTATTCAGAGCATCGTGAGAAATATATTGAACTGCTAGGGTTAGAGCCAAATGAGGAACAACCTGAAATCGTTGCCCCGAGAGAAATTGAAGCCATAGTAATTGATGAAAGTAATGAGGGAACGGAAGGGAATGGGGAAACTGATGACGATTCAGTAGTCACGACTACCCCTGTAACTGCTCAACAATCTTCTGACGGTGGAATGTCCTCATACGCCAAGAGCCTCATGACTAAAAAAATGAATAAACGAATTGCCGTTTCTTCTTTAGAAGAATCGAACAATTCAAAAGAGTCGTCTGAAAGCAATGAGAAGCCCGTCAGTGAATCCGAAGCCATACAAGATACTCATAGCACACAGGAGAACGTTGAAGCCGTTATGAGTGATCCTGACAGCCTTATATTGCAACAGGGCATTGCTTTCTCTATCGCTGAAATGGTTGATAAAGATGATATTGATACGGAAGAGTCATCTAAGACTGCCAGTGAGTTGCTTCAAATCATCAATGCAGGGGTCAAGACGGTAAGGCAAACACAAGAAGCCGTAGAGGTTGCAGAAGCCGATTATTCGCTCGATACCTTATTTGGAGAGTTGGATTCTAAAGGGTCACTCATGCAAGAAGAGAATGAAAGTAAACCGAACAATGATGTTGTAAATGTTGAAGACGAATTGCCGTTCGGATAACTGGAAAAGAGGGAAAAAATGAAGCCTTTAATTATAGCCGAGAAGCCGAGTCAGGCTAAAGCATATGCAGAAGCATTAGGTCGTTCCAAAATGAACAAGGGATATATCGAAATCTTTAGCAATGATATTTTTCCGAACGGTGCATATCTTTCGTGGGGGATCGGGCATCTTGTGACGTTAGCTGAACCGAGTTTCTATAAAAAAGAATGGGGTGGATGGAACAAGGAGACTTTGAACAGTCTCCCCATCTCGCCTATGAAATATGAGTTCGTTGTCAGTGAAACGAAGAGAGAGCAATACGCAGTCATCGAAAATCTTCTAAAACAAGTCGAAGAGGTCATTATAGCCACCGACATTGACCGAGAAGGTGAAAATATCGCTTGGTCAATCTTGAAGCAAGCCAAAGCTGATAACAAGAGAATCAAGCGATTATGGTTCAACTCAATGACCAACGACAAATTGATCGAAGCATTTAAGAATCTAAAGGATGGTCGAACGTACTATCCGAGTTACAAGGAAGCACAAACTCGTCAAATCTCCGATTGGCTGATCGGGATGAACCTTTCGAAGCTATACACCATCAAACTTCAAGAACACGGGTTCAGGGAAACTTTCTCCGTTGGTCGAGTACAAACCCCGACCCTCTACATGATTTATGAAAGAGAGAAAGCAATCCGAGAATTTGTACCGCAGCCCTTCTATGAAATCGTTGCAGAAGCAGAACATCATAACGGAAAATTCCTCATGAAATCGGGTCTCCGTTTCGATACAGCCAACGAAGCATCGGAAACGCTTCATAAGAATATGATGCTAAACCCGACAATCGTGAACATCGATGACGTGACAAACAAAGAATCGGAAGAACAATCCCCGAGACTATATACCATGTCAGGATTGCAAACGAAAGCAAACAAGCGATGGAAGTTTAGTCCGAAAAAGACACTAGAAATCGTCCAGTCCTTGTATGAGAAGAAAATGCTCACTTACCCTCGTACCGATACACCGTTCATCACAGAAGGTGAGTTCGCCTATCTGAAAGAGCGTGTAGAGGACATGAAGAGATTGCTCAATGTCGATGTACCGATTCGACACAACGAGCCTAGAAAGCGTTATGTAGACTCTAGCAAGGTAGAGGAACACTATGCGATTATCCCAACTGAACAGATCGTTTCCACTGAAAAGCTCGCTTCGTTATCGAAGGACGAGCAAAATATTTATATAGAGGTAGTCAAGACTACTTTAGCAATGTTTTGTGAATCAGCCCGATACTCGAAAACGACCGTCAAAGTGAGTCAGAAGGAACTGACGTTCACAGCGAATGGGAAAGTGGAGATCGAGAAAGGGTGGAAAGTTCTTTTCCAAGATGAAGAGAAATCCGAAAAGCAGAAAGAAGAAAAACTACCAGTCATCAAGCGTGGAGACGAACTTAATTTGAAAGGGGTGATTAAAGAGGGGAAAACAACCTCTCCGAAGCGATTGACAGAAGGTGACTTGATTCCACTCATGAAGAATGCCGGAAATCAATTGGACGAAGATGAACAGAACATTCTAAAAGAGACGGAAGGTATCGGAACGGAAGCTACACGTTCGAACATCATTGAGACTTTGAAAAACAAAGAGTATATCAAGGTCGAGAAGAACCTCGTCTATTGCACACCTAAAGGAGAAATCCTGTCAACGGTAGTCGGGGGAACTTTGTTATCAAGCCCTCAAATGACAGCCAAATGGGAAGAGTTTCTTCGGAAGATCGGGAAGGGCGAACGGACACAGGAAATGTTCATTGATGGAATCAATAAGTTCGTCCTCACAATGTTGGAGAAAGCACCGCAGATCATCGACAGTAGCAATGTCGCAGCATTCGTTGAAAAGGCGAAAGAAGAACAACTAGAAACCGAAACCATCGGTAAGTGTCCGTCATGTCAGAATGGAAGAATTGTAGACAAAGGGAAGTTTTATGGCTGTACCAACTATTCAAACGGCTGTAAGCAAGTGTTGAGTAAAGAGGTATCAGGTAAGAAGATTTCAAGTCCACAAATAGCCAAGCTATTAAAAAATGGGAAGACGGACGTTATCAAAGGATTTTCAAATAAGGAGAAGACGAAAAAGTTTGATGCTCGTCTGATTCTCGAAGATCATCCGAATGGAGAAATAAAACAGACCAAATTCAAATTTGAACAGAAAAAGGAGAAAGTAAAATGAACAAACCCTTGCTTGTACCACAAATCGAATATGTCGGTGATGGGGAAATCTTCACGGAGAAACCACAAGATGCACTCACGCAAGAAGAAATCCTTTACACATATGCAGACGTGAACGATTACACGTTCATCGGTCACTACATCAACAAAAACGGAAAGATCGAACGCTTATACCAAGTCAAATAATCAGGGGGAATACACATGGCAACAGAATTAGGTACAAAAATTTCAGTCGAAGATGCTTCAACGATTTTAAACGAGAACCTCGAATCACTCATGGATTCTGAACGATACAAAGAAGTGTTGAAACTCATGAGCCGTGTTCGCAACTATTCGGCAAACAATATGATGTTGATCGAAGCACAACGCCCTGATGCAACCATTGTCATGGGATATAACGAGTGGACGAAGCTAGGTCGTCATGTCAAAAAAGGTGAAAAAGCGATTAAAATCCTCGCCCCACTCATTAAAAAAGAAGAACAAGATAAGAAGAATCCCACGACTGGCCAGCCAATCCTAAAGGATGGCAAGCCAGTCAAAGAAGAAGTGAAGGGCATTGTGGGCTTTCGTGCGGTCAATGTGTTCGATGTGAGTCAAACGGAAGGACAGGAACTTGTCAGCCCGCAGTTCATCGTCTCCAGTGCCATGCAAGAGGACGAATACATGGCAAAACTCTATCAAGATTATAAAGACTTCCTGAATGAGAATAAGTTGCCTGTCACTGAAGAAAAGATTGAACGCAGAACTTATGGTTACTATCATCGCTTAGACCATAAAATCGTCATTAACAGTGATTTGCCCGATCTAACTGATACAAGCAAATTCACGACATTGATCCATGAGTATGCTCATGCAAGATTGCATAATCAGGAATCAGAGTTCAAAGACCTCGACCGAGGACACAAGGAAGCACAGGCAGAGTCGGTCGCATTCGTAGTGAGTCACTATTATGGGCTTGATACGGGAGACGCTTCAAACGGTTATATCGCTCAATTCGGAGGAAACCCCGACAAAATCCGACAAGCCATTCAAGAAATTCAGGATGTGTCAGGTGAAATCATCGAAGAAATCAACGCTTTGCAGAAAGATAAAATTCAAGAGCATATGAAAGACCAAAACAATGAGTACGAAGATACGAAACAGTACCTTGTCGAAGAGGTGGGCTTGAAGAAAGAGGTGTTCGAAAGCGAAAACGCAGGAACAACGACCCTTCAAATGATTCATAAAGAACATGGTGTCATCGCAAGTGGAACACTCCAGTACAGCGAAAAGAATGACAGTTGGTATGTACGGACGAACCGAAACATGAACGAACCTCTTAAAGAGATCGGCAAAGATGGCAAATTTGCAGTCTTGAATGTCGAACAAGAAATCAATGAAGTGAAGAGTTACACGGATTATGCACGAATTGACACGCACTACTCCGTCCAACAGGTTCAAGAAGGTGTGTATGTCGTTCAATTGACGGCAGGGCAAGATTTGTACAAAGAAGGTACGGAAGTCGAAAAATCAAAACTCCAACCAAACCGAACAGATTCGCCAGTCATTTCTAAACCATACAACACAAAAGAAGATGCCCGTGAGTTCCAAATGCGAGCAAGTATGGCACAGGCATTACAAGAGGAAATGGTAACGACTAAACACATGAAAGACACATCTCGTCAGCGTGAACTAGAGTTCACTTTGAGCGAGGTTAGAAAAAATGTGGCAAGTCAGGTGTCCGAGTATGTGGGGCATCATTCGAATAGACTTGTCTCCTTCTCGACAGAGGGAAGTACGAAAGTCGGATGGGCTGTCCTTCGAAACCCTCATATCAAAAGCTTTGATGATCTTGAAGCTTTCGCAAAAGAAAAAGGTGGACTCGTTTCAGGAAAACAAATTCGAAAGGCACTCAATGAATCGAAAGCCATTGAAATTGAAAAAGAAAAAGAAAAAACGAAATCTAAATCCCGAAACGATGACGGACTAGAGCGTGAGATACGGAATTAATATCACACCTACCTCTTCTTGGGATATGTAATCATGATATAAATAATCATAATAATATCACTTTTATATCATTTTTATGTTGTGCTTAAATCATTTTCGTGTTATACTTAGTTTGTAAGGTAGTCAAGGGGGCGACAGCCCCCCACCTACAAATGACGTGTCGGAAATGGTTTGGTACATACAATTCATATTGATAAGGAGAGGTTAAAATGTTAGAAATTTCGAATAATGGATGGAGTTTAAAGCAGTATCAGAAAATGGCGAGAAACGGAAAGCTTCGTTTCGACTATGCGATTCAACGGGCAGGGGGTCAATGGAATCAGGAACAACAATCTTATTTGGTTCATTCGGTCGCATCAAACTTCCCTGTACCACCGATTTATACAGTCGTATATGACGAACGGAATGAAGAAACGGACGAGATCATCCCTGTACGCTATGTGCTTGACGGGAAACAACGTCTCACGACATTGTTTGCATATCTGAACAACGAATTTTCTACAATCGAATCAATCGACCCAATCTATATCGAAGGTACATCTTTTGAAATCGGTGGGAAGACATTCGATGAATTGGATGGAGACGTTCAAGATGCCATCCTAGCAAAAACATTAACGGCTTATACCATCAAAGGTGAGTATGCTACCGATGAAGAAATCGAAGACTTGTTCTTCCGAATGAACAACGGAACACAACTTAGCAAACAGCAACAAGCGAAAGCGAAGATGGGGATTGCGTGGGCTGAACGTCTCCAAGAATTGAGTGAACACGTTGTCGTCACCGAATTTTCTGCCTTCTCGAAAGCACAAGTCAATGGTGAAAAACATATCAGTGCCATCTTGCAAGCCATGATGATGCTCGATAACTACGACTATAAGAACGTGAGTGAAAAGGTCATCGCTGAATACTCAACAACATTCAAAGAGGACGAAGAAAACAAACTCGTCTTGTTCGAAAGAATCAAAGACGGCATGGCATACCTCGAACGAGTGTTAGAAGAGAAGGAAAAGGTCTTGATGAAAAAAGTCCACTTCCCGATGATGCTCACAACAGCAGTCATGGCACGAGAAAACCAATACACTATCGTGGATTTCAAGAACTGGTTGCCAGTCTTCAAAGAAGAGTTCAAGAAAAAAGAAGAAGAGACACCGGAAAAAGGCTCACTTGCAACTAACTACTTCATCTTCACAGGGAAGGGTAGTACAGACCGTGAGAAAGCAGATGGTCGGATGAGTGAAATGGCTCGACACTTCAAGGCATATGTCGATGAACAACAGCGAAAAGATGCGATGGAACAATACATGAAGCCTGATGACGAAGGTGTATTTGAGCCGACAGGTCAGGATTTACCATTCTAACAGTGGGGTTTCCCACTGTTAGTCTTTCAATTAATCATGAAATGGATGTGGGATAACATGAAAACGCCTTTAGAAGAAAATGAATATCGAGAAATTTTAGAAAGTGTTCGCTATGTATCACAAAAAGCGATGAATGCAAATCATTACCTTCATAAGATCCATGAAACTTTAAAGAATGATGAACGAATCGTATATGACTATATGAAACAACATCAAACGTTCCTAAACACAGTAGAATACGGGGTTCCGTTGCGTGGAGAGGGTAATGATTTAACTTCCGCATTACGAAAAGACTTGTCGCATTATAGTGGTGGAAATTCAGAAGTCGTTCAGGACTATTTAAAAGATTCTGATTTCATGAACAATGTCTATCGTGGTCATAAGTTGCGTTCAGAGATCACTTACGATGCTATCGAGTTAGAAGAAGTGTTTACCAAGCATCGTTATCCCGTTGAGCAACGTGGCGTGGCAAATATTATTCATAAGGCTGAACACGATCTATATGATGTGTTCACTCACCCTGACAAAATTGATAAAGAACTTCGAAAAGAACTTGAGGAATTAGTTCGACACGAGCCGTATCAAAAGAGCAAGGAAGAGATTGAACAAGATCGTAAGGCACTTGCTGAATTGAAAGAACGTCAAGCGATCAATAAAGCATTGCGTGAAGAACGAAAAGAGAAACGTGAGTATGAACGATTCGTTAAAGATTATCACGAACGTAAGGCTGTCAGTGAAGAGAAAACCAGTCAACGAGAAAGTGGAGTATCTGAAAAGGCGGTTGAGGTGATGGATTTCAAAGAATTTGATAACCGTACAGAGTTCATTAAAAAAATGCATCAAGAAGAAGGGTTTGTGGAGGCGATTGGGGATTCAGTAATAGAATTGCAACTGCACCTCGAAGAATATCACGAGAGGTTTAGAAAAGGGGATTTGGAACGAGCAGATTGGAACATTCAAGAAATCAAATTTCATTTAAGTGGTCTTGGTCATGATGTAGAATCGAGTGGGTTTAAAGAAATCGAGTTGAAGTTACGTTCGGGAAGCTATCCGAATGACAAACAAGAATTTTACTCGAATTTCTTAAATGATACGAAACAAGTACGTTTGACACGAGATCATGCTCAACTGATTCAAGAGAAAGAGGAAACTAAACCGAAACGAACGCAAGTTGGCTTAGAACTTTAATGAGAAGGGGGAACGATGATGAACTTCGAGACAGCAATCCGATATATGAAAAAAGGTGAGAACGTCCAATCAAGTGTCAGTGGTACGATCTTCACCATCAAAGACGGGGCGTTGAGAGCCGAGAACGTCATCGTTCCCCCATCCTTCATGGAAGAGGAAGAAATGAAAGGCGAATGGAAGGTGTTGCGAGTCGCAGCACTTTCTCATAAACAGACTATTCAACTCGTTTATAGCATGGGTGGTGATTCGTGTCATGAACGAAAATAAAAAATCGGAAACCCTTTTGCACCAGTTGGCAATGAAGGACAATCGGTACTTCAAAGAATCGAAACAAAAAGAGATCGTCAACATCCTCTATTCACAGAACAGGAGAACGAATAAACATGACTCAAACCAAAGCAAAGGATGATTTAGACAGCCTGATCGAATTGACGGTCAAGGCGAACGCTGAAACGGCTCACATCGTTTTAGGGGCTTTCCCCGAGCATCCGAATGTGACGACCGTCCAATCCATCTATAACGGTGTCAGACCGTCTCATGAAGTATTGAGTGACCTATATAAATGGGCTGAAACATTTGATCCGATGGTCGTAAGGAAGATTGATGAATTATCGGCTATACCTGAAAGGGGGTGAGTAAGTGGCTCAAAATACAGACCATTTCGAGAAGTGTGAGAATTGTACGAATCGAGTTTCGACATATAACTACAATCCACAAACGATTCGTGGGAACTATCTTTGCAAGTCGTGTGTCAGTAGTTATGAAGTGTGTGCAAGATGTGGACTCCACTACAAGTTCGGAGAAACGAACGGGGCATACTGCCAAGAGTGCGATGACTAACCACAAGATAATACAAAGGGTGATCCTTTCGAGGGATCACCCTTTTTTGTTTTGGACGGATCAATCGATTTGATCCCCCAAAACGTGAAAGACCGTTCCGATTTCCTCAACTGTAACTCGCTATTCCTTCCGACAAGAGCCAGTAAAAAAAGACGTTTCTTGCTTGGTGACGGTTGGTAGGGTGTCACACTTCGTTGTGCCATTCCCGTTCAACCGACCCCTTCACTCGTCACTCTATCGCTTTTTTTACGTTTTCACTTCGTTCACTCTTGTCGTCCGTCATCACGCTCGTTTTGGTTGAGTCAATCGGAACGGTCGATGAAGGGCTTTCCGAAAATCATCTACATAGGAGTGATTCAACATGAGTCAGCCATTTTTATTCGAAGAAGAAGAGTTCACGTTCACCCTGCATTATCTCGATACCAACGAAACCGAGACGTTTGACAACGAATACGATTTGAAAGAGATTATCGAACAAATCTCATGGGAGAAGCACAAATGGACTCCTATCATGCAAGAGTATATTGAAGACGGGGAGTTCACGATGTTCGTCCATTCATGCACATACGATGACGATGTGTACAGCGAGAAAGGTGAAAAGGCATGGGAAGAACGGGGATATGACTTCAATGACGATGGAGACTTTTGGGAAAGATTTCAGGAAGAGTTCAAAATCAAAGTCGTCACGACACCGAAAGGGGGCGAATCTGAATGAAGGTATCTGAACAGCATTATCAGGTAGTGTGGCAGGAATTTAGAGTGGATGTTTATCGCTCATTTAAAGAACAACTCACATGGGAAGAAATCGTGACAGAAGCCTTTGAAGCATTGCAGGGATTGGCTCAAGACTTCTGCACACTCGAAGAGTTCCAAGACAATATTTCCGTCTCCATCATTGTACATTCTCGTAAAGCCATCGATTGTGAGATTGACTTCTTCGACCTTCATAGAGACGAGTGAAAGAGTGGGCTTCCACTCTTTTTTGCTTACGCATGGTGGGCGAGTGATCGACACTCGCCCTGATTGACCCCCGATTCATCGAGAATCGGGTAGAAGAGGAACTTTTTCGTTGTCCTATGAGGAAACGAAAAAGAAAAAAGACGGCATCGCTTTGCGATACCGATTGAAAAAAGATGTGTCGGCATAGATGATCCGTTGGTTACTCATGACTTCTCGATTTTAAATATGACTTAACGATGAAGTGTATATAGATTCATGGTTCATAGATTTGAACGTGTCGGATGTGGAAGAGTCGGAATCATTGGAACTTGCCTTGTTCATTCCCTTATTATTGCTTTCGATGTTCGGATTCATAAAACATATAAACCGTGTTTT
>NZ_JAUZVB010000006.1:0-43716 GCF_031844365.1 Exiguobacterium sp. BG5(2022) | reverse complement strand
GGCGACTCTTAAAATAATACAAGTCATCGACACAGTTGTCAACCACTTTTTTATTTCTTTTCCGCTGCCATCAGCGGCAACGTTTATTACTTTACCGTACACCTCTCATTAACGCAAGGGGTTTTGTAAAAGTTTTTTTAAAAAAGTTTTATATCTTTAGTATCCCTTCTGTTTAACGGCATACCTATGCGTTTCGAGGCTATCAAAAATAAAGAAGCCGAATCATACTCACGTATGATCCGACCACTTAATTGATTATTGTTGATGACGCATCGTTGGGAAAAGAAGAACGTCACGAATTGAAGGCGCGTTCGTCAATAACATGACGAGACGGTCAATCCCGATTCCAAGCCCACCCGTTGGCGGCATACCATATTCAAGCGCTTCAAGGAAATCGTTATCGAGTTCGTGCGCCTCATCGTTCCCCGCTTCTTTTTCAAGCAACTGTGCTTCAAAGCGTTCACGTTGATCGATTGGGTCATTCAACTCCGTGAAGGCATTCGCATGTTCACGACGAACAATGAATAGCTCGAAACGATCCGTGAAGCGTGGATCTGTTTCATTCTTCTTCGCCAATGGTGATACTTCAACCGGATGTCCTGTGACAAATGTCGGTTGAAGCAATGTTTCTTCTACTTTCTGCTCGAAGAATTCATTCACGATATGACCAAACGTCATATGATCTTGTACTTCTACACCGTGTTCTTTTGCAAGTGCTCGTGCTTCTTCATCGGACATTTGTTGCCAGAAGTCTACACCTGTCTCTTCTTTAACAAGGTCGACCATATGTGCACGTTTCCAACCGATGCCAAGATGGATCGTATCTTCACCATACTGCACATCTGTTGTACCGAGCACTTCTTTCGCTACGTGCGCAACCAATTCTTCCGTCAAATCCATGATGTCGTTGTAATCTGCATAGGCTTCATACAATTCGATCATCGTGAATTCAGGGTTGTGACGTGTAGAGATTCCTTCGTTACGGAATACACGCCCGATTTCGTACACGCGCTCGAGTCCACCAACAATCAAGCGTTTCAAGTGAAGTTCGATGGCAATACGCATGTAGAGTTCCATATCTAACGCATTATGATGCGTTAAGAACGGACGTGCCGCTGCTCCACCCGCAATCGTGTGTAACATCGGTGTTTCCACTTCTAAATATCCTTTTTGGTTTAAGAAGTTGCGAATCTCAGAAATGATGCGGCTACGCAAAATGAATGTCTGACGCGAGTCCTGGTTTGTAATCAAATCAAGATAGCGTTGGCGATAGCGCTGTTCCACATCTTTTAATCCATGATATTTGTCCGGAAGCGGCCGAAGCGCCTTCGTCAATAATTCAAACTCTTCCACGTGAATCGAAAGCTCACCAACGTTCGTTTTAAAGAGCTTCCCTTTTACACCGACGATGTCACCGAGGTCTGAAGACTTGAATAAATCAAACGGCTCATCCCCGACATCATTTTTACGAACGTAAATTTGAATTTGACCTGTCACATCTTGAATGTGGGCAAAGAAAACCTTCCCTTTCCCACGTTTCGTCATGATGCGTCCAGCCAATGTGACTTCTACATCTTGTTCAGCCAAAGCCTCTTTTTCAATTGATTCATACTGCTCATGTAATTCACCTGCGTGTGCAGAACGATCAAAGCGGTGACCGAACGGGTCGAGACCGCGCTCACGCATATCGGTCATCTTCTCAAAACGAACCTGCATTTGATCATTCATTTCTAACTCGTGGCTCACTATTCCATTCACTCCTCTATCCATATTGGGTTTCTCTCTAACAAAAAACTGTCGACCCGATGGCCAACAGCACAGCCGAAGCCGTTCATTCGTTGTGGTGCACTTTTTCGCCAAACAAGCTTACCATAAATTAGTTCTTTTCACTAGTTCACACTTCTGACAGTTGTCGTTCGAGTTGGTCCACAAATCCATAAAGGACCGCCGCGAACGCCTCGCGCGATTCCGTTTCATTGATTTGTTTGCGAATCGGACCACTGCCTTTCAACCCTTTCAAATACCAAGCCGCGTGTTGACGCATTTCGCGTACGGCTGTCAGCTCACCTTTGATTGCACTCAACCGGTCGAGATGAAGCATGCAGATATCGATTTTCTCACGCGCCTCTGGTTCCGGAGGGAGCTCCCCTGTTTCGAGGTACTGGACCGTTTGATAGAGCATCCACGGATTCCCGAGTGCAGCGCGTCCAATCATGACGGCATCCACACCATATTGGTCAATCACACGTTTCGCATCCTGCGGGGTCGCGATATCCCCGTTTCCGATAATCGGGACGGTCGCTACTTTCTTCGCCTCGCCAATCCAATCCCAATTCGCGGTTCCTTCATATTGTTGGGCACGCGTACGTCCATGAATGGCAATCGCTGCTGCTCCACCCGTCTGAGCCGCCTTAACATTATCCAAAATAAAGATGTGCTCGTCATCCCAACCGAGTCGCATTTTCACCGTGACCGGTTTTTCGACGACATTTGTGACGGCATTCACCATCTCATACACTTTATCCGGGTCGAGTAACCACTTCGCCCCTGCGTCACACTTCGTCACTTTCGGTACGGGACAACCCATGTTGATATCAATAATATCCGCATTGGTGTTTTGATCGACGTACTGTGCCGCTCTGACGAGTGTATCTTTCGAACCGCCGAAGATTTGTAAACTGAGCGGTTTCTCTCGTTCATCGACGTATAGCATACGCATCGTCCGAGCGTTCTCGAGCAAGATGCCTTTATCGCTAACCATTTCGGCACAGACGAGTCCCGCTCCGAACTCTTTTGCAATCAAACGAAAAGCAGGGTTGGTCACGCCAGCCATCGGTGCGAGGACTGCACGGTTTTTAATATCTATGTTTCCAATCTTAAAGCCTGTCAAGACAACACATCCTTCATTTCACCAAATTCCTAAGCAACTGTAACCGGACGACATCTTGGCGGTCCGTCATCGGTAGCCCTTCGAGCCAGGAGGCGACCGTTTGTCCTCGAACGACGAGTTCTGGTGCGATCTCTGCTAACGGGGCGAGAACAAATGCACGTTCCTGCATGCGCGGATGCGGAACCGTTAAGTGTTCTGATTGTATATCTTCCCCATTATAAAAGAGGATGTCAAGGTCGATGGTACGCGGTCCGTTCTTAAATAGACGTTCCCGTCCTAATCGTTGTTCGATCTGTTGAAGCGTGTTGAGCAGTTCGTCCGAGGATTGATGACTCTCGACTTCGACCACCATATTAAAAAACGAAGGTTGCTCTGTATATCCGACAGGAGCCGTCTCATAGACCGACGACTGTTTCGTGACGTGGAGACCTGTTCGCTCCATCTCATCGATTGCCGCAGACAACTGTCTAGCCCGATCTCCGATATTGGCGCCTAATGCAATATAAATCATGACGTCCGTCCCCTTGTCATCTCGATTGCCACTGAGTCATAGTGTCCCGGGATGGGTGGGTCCGGTTTAATGACTTTAACCGTCACACGTTGAATCAACTCACTATGCGCCAACACGGCTGTCGTGATGCGTTCTCCGAGTGTTTCTAACAAATTGACCGGTTCTCCCGTCACAATATCTTCCGTCAACTGATACAAGCCGGCATAGCTGACCCCATTGTTTAAGTCATCCGAACGTCCCGCAGGCGCGAGGTCCAGTTCACACATTAAATCCACGTGAAACCGTTGACCGAGACGGTTTTCTTCTTCAAACACCCCATGATAACCGTAAAAACGCATCCCGTTCACAAATATTTTATCCATGTCTATCCCCTCCAATCATCGCATCCATCATCTTCGCCGCACGGGCGTTCGCTTTGACGTCGTGCACACGCACCCAATCGCACCCTTTCATGATTCCGAGACACGTTGTCGCAATCGTTCCTTCGAGACGCTCCTCTGTTGGTAAATCGAGCGTATGACCGATAAACGACTTACGCGACGTGCCGAGCAGAACCGGATACCCAAGACGTGTGATCACGTCGAGATGATTCATGAGTTCAAGGTTTTGCGCCACGTCTTTCGCAAATCCGATGCCCGGATCTAACCAAATGTGCTCATCCCTTACGCCTGCCGCATGTGCAATCTCAATTGATTCCTGTAGATCGCTAACCACATCTTCAATGAAATGATGGTAGTCCCGGTCTGTTCGGTTGTGCATGAGAATGATGGGAACCCCACATTCGAAAGCGACACGTGCCATCGAGCGGTCTCCCCATTTCGAACCCCATACGTCATTGATGATCGTCGCACCGGCCTCGATTGCCGCTCTCGCCACCATCGGCTTATACGTATCAATCGAAATCGGGACATCGATTTCTTTTGTCAGTCGACGGATGATTGGGACGACACGTTCAATCTCTTCTTCCTCGGAAACAAGTACTGCGCCCGGCCTTGTCGATTCTCCACCGATATCAATCGCATCGGCACCTTCTTGTACGAGTTGTTTCGCATGTCGTACAGCTTCCTCGATTGCCGTATACCGTCCCCCATCCGAAAACGAGTCCGGGGTCACGTTTAAAATACCCATGATTTTCGTCATGTTTCCGCCTCCTAACCAAGTGAGCGAACGAGTTTCGCCCACACTTCGTTAAATCGTACCCCGTCTTTACCGGGGTATCTCAGATTTCCATAATGCGTCACCGGAGCGACTTGTTGGATTGAATTCGTCATCCAAATCTCTTTCGCTGCAGTCAATTCTTCAAATGTCACGGGTTGTTCGACTACAGAGAAATGGTCCATCACCCATTGTCGCGTCACACCTGCGAGTGCTCCGCTCGAGAGCGGAGTCGTGTATAACCTATCATCTGGACCGACCCAAAAAATGTTCGACACGAGCCCTTCCACTACACATCCATGCTCGTCCGCAAATAGTCCTTCAGCACTCTGGTCTTGTAAGGTCCGTTTCCCAAGGATATTGTTCATGTAATGATGCGATTTTAATCGAAAAGCCGCTTCAGGACGACTTCTCGGAAACGGGATTGGTTCGACTCGCTTTTCCTGTGGTGCGACTTCTGAGGAGAGCGGTTTGACGATCAACGTGACGTTCGGTGTCTCATAACGCCCCGCATAGAGACCAAGTGGTGCAACCCCCGCCGACACGTTCAAGCGGATATAGAGGTCGGGTGCATCATTTTGACGGCACAGTTGCTGAATCGCCGTCCCGATTTCTTCTTTCGTAAACGGGAAGTCTATCCACAGCTCATCGAGACTCTTTATCAAGCGCTCCCAGTGGGCATCGAACAGGAAAGGGACGAATTCATATGTACGGAACGTCTCGAACAAGCCCATTCCATACAAGAAACCGTGATCTTCAACCGGGATCAACACCTTCTCACGCTCGACTAACTCTCCGTTATGCCAATACCACATGACGATACTCCTCGATAAAGTTTCGAATCATTTCCTTCCCATGCTCAGTCAAAATCGCTTCAGGGTGATATTGCACCCCTTCGATCGGAAGCGTTCGGTGACGGAGTGCCATGATTTCTCCAGTCTCCGTCTCTGCAGTGACCATTAGACACTCTGGTAGCGACGAACGCTCCACGGCCAACGAATGGTAACGGGTCACAATCGTCTGTTGTGGAATCTCCTTGAAAATCGATTTTCCGTCATGTTGAATCTTCGACGTTTTTCCATGCATGAGCCGCTCCGCATGGACGACTTCTCCGCCGAACGCTTGCGCAATCGCCTGATGTCCGAGGCAAACCCCTAAAATCGGGATACGACCTGCGAACGCTCGGATTGCCTCGATGCTAATTCCCGCCTCATTCGGAGTGCAAGGTCCCGGCGAAATGACAAGATAACTCGGGGCAAGCGCCTCAATCTCTTGAATCGTGACTTCATCGTTTCGATACACGACCAGTTCTTGACCGAGTTCACCGAAATATTGCACCAAGTTATACGTAAATGAGTCATAGTTGTCGATCAATACAATCATGTCGTTTCCTCCGTCATGTGTTTCGCCGCCCATAGCGCCTTCGCTTTGGACAGGGATTCTTCATATTCCGAGACCGGATCCGAATCAATCACGATACCTGCTCCCGCTTGAACGTATGCGATTCCGTCTTTCACGACCATCGTTCGAATCGTGATATTGAAGACAAGGTCGTCATTCCAACTTAACCATCCATATGAACCGGTGTAGAGTCCCCGGCGAACTGGTTCGAGTTCTTCGATGATTTCCATCGTCCGAATTTTCGGGGCGCCGGTGATGGTGCCGCCTGGGAACATCGCTGCCAGCGCTTCGGCTCCTGATACTTCATCCCGAATCGTACCCCGTACGTTCGAGACGATATGTTGCACGTGTGAGTATTTCTCAATCACCATCAATTCATCAACACGAACGCTGCCATATGCCGCCACCTTGCCAAGGTCGTTCCGTTCGAGGTCGACGAGCATGACGTGTTCTGCTCGCTCTTTCTCGTTTTCAAGCAACGTGTTCGCCAACTCTAGGTCCTCCACATCATCTTTGCCACGTGGACGCGTGCCCGCGATCGGGCGCGTCGAAATGTCGGTTCCATGTTTTTCAAGCAACAACTCTGGTGAAGCGGAGACCATCGTCAAAGCGTCGTCCACGAAATAGCCCATATAAGGAGATGGATTCATTTGTCGCAACGTATCATATACACGACGCGGGTCAGCGAGAAGCGGTTCAGACTGCCGAACGCTCAAGTTCACTTGGAACACGTCCCCTTCTACGATATAGGACTGAATCCGTTTGACCGCTTCAACAAACTCTTCCTGGGACATGGAGCGCGATCGCTCTACCGATGACTGCCCTGTCGGCTTGAACGCGTAATGCGACTCGACGTTCCACATGGCCGCCAATCGGTCCGCCTTACGTTCTGCACCTTCCTCCGCCGTCACCATCAAGTACAGAGTCGAATCCACTTCATCGAACACCGCCACCTCATCAAACAGAAGAAACGAGACGTCTGGTGTCGGCAAATCATCCTCCGCTTGCTCAGGGAGACGTTCAATCGTCCGGGCCACATCATAACTGACATACCCGATCATGCCACCAAAGAAAGGAGGAGCCCCTTCCGGACGCTCGGCCTCAAATCGCTTCCGCACCTCACTGACGAGCTCAAGCGGCTTTCCGTATAGCGTTTCGGTCGTATCGCCCACTTGCAAGAGTCCGACATCATCTTTTACATGAAAGCGACCGAACGGCTCGATTCCCGCAATCGTATACCGTCCCGCTCTCCCACTCTCTAACCATGCATGATACGGTTGATCCGCTGTCAACGTCATGTATGCCTCATACATCTTCTCTTTCGTCATCCGCTTTGTTCTGAACGCAGTCGATCTCACATGTCATTCCTCCGTCTATTCATTCATGCCTTTTATTGTACACAAGAAAAGGCAGCAATCGAAAGAGAATGTCTCTCGATTACTGCCTGAAATGTTATACGCGACTCTCGTTTGACTCTTCATCAAACTGATAGAGCGGTGTGCTCAAGTAACGTTCACCGTTTGACGGGATAATCGCCAATACGTTTTTCCCTTTACCAAGACGTTTCGCTGTATCAAGCGCTGCCGCAATGGCAGCTCCTGAAGAGATACCACCGAGGACACCGTTCGTACGTGCCGCCTGACGAGCGTATTCGAACGCTTGCTCTGTCGTGATTTGAAGAACCCCTTCATAAATCTCCGTGTCGAGGATGGATGGAACGAATCCAGCCCCAATCCCTTGAATCTTATGAGGTCCCGGCTTCCCGCCTGATAAGACAGGTGAATCGACCGGTTCAACGGCGAGAATTTTTACGTCCGGGTACTTCGCCTTCACGACTTTACCTGCGCCAGTAATGGTACCGCCTGTCCCGACTCCGGCAATCAAAGCGTCGACTGAAAGTCCTGATTCTTCAAACGCCTCCACAATCTCAGGTCCCGTCGTCATTTCATGAACGTTCGGGTTGGCTGCGTTATTGAATTGTTGCGGGAGGAAGTAGCCATGTTTCTCGGCTTCTTCAGTAGCGCGACGAATCGCCCCACCCATCCCTTCAGGTCCTGGTGTCAAAATCAATTCGGCCCCGTATCCACGAAGGAGGTTTCGGCGTTCCATGCTCATCGTTTCAGGCATAACGAGAATGGCTTTATATCCTTTTGCGGCACTGACCATCGCGAGCCCGATGCCCGTGTTTCCGCTTGTTGGCTCGATGATTGTATCACCTGGCTTCAAGATACCGTCTTTTTCGGCCGCTTCGATCATGGCGAGGGCGATCCGGTCTTTGACGCTTGATCCCGGGTTCATATATTCGAGCTTCAGATACACGTTGGCATCCTCTGGTCCAGTCATTCCGTTCAATTTCACAATCGGAGTCTTTCCAATCAAGTCTGTTACTGAGTTTACGATACGCATTGCATTTCCTCCTTCATAATTCCGACTATTCCGATATTGTTATCATACCCTATCGAATTGAAAATATGCAATTTGGAACGTTGCTTACGCCTGCGCCTGAACTTTCATCGTCTCTAACTGTTCCGCTGAGAAATGATACTTTTCGCCACAGAAATGACATACGGCTTCGGCTCCACCATCTTCTTCAATCATCTGACGAATCTCTTCTTTTCCGAGACCGATAATGGCACTTTCCATTCGTTCACGGCTGCATGTGCAGTTGAACTGGATCGGGTTCGTGTCGAGGACATCCAGGCTATCGCCAAGGAGTAATTGAAGCATTTCTTCTGGCGTTTTTTCTTCCCCGATCAAAACAGATACGGGTGGGAACGTCTGAAGTGCTTTTTCGAGCGCTTGTACCGTCTCTTCAGAAGCGTTCGGGAGCAACTGGACGATGATTCCACCTGCAGCAAGAATCGATTCATCTTCCGGTAAGACGAGGACACCCGCCCCGACGACTGACGGTACTTGCTCAGATGTGGCGAA
Organism: Exiguobacterium sp. BG5(2022); assembly: GCF_031844365.1. Classification (GTDB taxonomy): domain Bacteria; phylum Bacillota; class Bacilli; order Exiguobacteriales; family Exiguobacteriaceae; genus Exiguobacterium; species Exiguobacterium profundum. The sequence continues at coordinate 34,828 of NZ_JAUZVB010000006.1, read as the reverse complement.
GTAGTACGTGAAGTCTTCACTGATTTCGCCCGTTTGAATCTCTGAAGAACCGCCGACATAGTCTTTCAATCCTAAGTCTTTAATGACAGAAATGGTTCCTTTTCCGACGGCTTCGCCGACTTTCAATTTCGTCAACCCTTGTTCGTTGACGAATGTACCGCCATCGACACGCGGGTACGACACATATCCACGAACATCTCCCGCTGTATCCGCGTCCACGATGATTTTCCCGATTGGACCATCACCTTCTACTTTAAGCGTGACACGCGCTGCACCTTTTTGCATCGCTCCAATCATCGAGCCGATCGTCATCGTCCGTCCGAGGGCAGCTGAAGCAACTGGTGTCGTTTGATGACGAAGTTGCGTCTCATATACCGTTTTTGTCGTGCGTGCGGCAAAGGCACGAACCTCTCCGTTAAAACCGAGGGCACGAACGAGATAGTCATCCTTCATCTGGTCGAGTAATGCTTGTTGTTCTGTATGAATCATATGATTTAACTCCTTTAGTTTACTTTTGATTGCGCTCGTAAATGAGACGGAGGCCTTCGAGTGTCAGGAACGAATCCACATGGTCGATTGTCTCTGCATGTTCACTGATCAATCGCGCCAGCCCTCCCGTTGCAATGACAGTCGCTTCACCGACTTCACGCTTCATCCGGTTCACGATACCGTCCACTTGGGCCACATATCCATAATACGTCCCCGATTGCATCGCTTGAATCGTGTTCTTCCCGATGACTGTCGGCGGGGTCGCCAATTCAATCCGAGGTAGTTTCGCGGCACGCTGATAGAGTGCCTCCACTGAGATCATGATACCTGGTGAGATGATTCCGCCATGGTAACGACGTTTCTCATCGATGTAACAATACGTGGTTGCCGTTCCAAAATCAACAATTATGAGCGGACCGTCATACTTGGCGATTCCAGCCACCGCGTTAACGATTCGGTCGGCCCCGACTTCGCGAGGATTCTCGACGTGAATGTCCAACCCTGTCTTCACACCTGGTCCCACAACGATTGGACGTACATTGAAGTATCGTTGCGACATTTGTTCAAGTGGGAAAATAACAGGAGGTACGACAGAAGATAAGATCACTCCCTCGACCTGGTCGAACGAGACGTTCGAATGATCGAATAGCGATTTCACCAGCATGCCGTACTCGTCGGTCGTTTTTGTACGATCCGTTGAGATGCGCCAATGGTGTACGAGATGATCTCCATCGTACATCCCGAGAACAATATTTGTATTTCCAACATCAATCACTAAAATCATGATATAGTTCCTCACTTTGTTGTCAATTGCAGTTCGCTCGAATTATAACACGAAAAAAGACGAATGCCTCGTCAAGGGCATTCGTCTTTTTCATTAACGTGATTCGTTATTCGGACGTTCTGTCGGTGTCGCTTCTGGCTTATCGCCTTCAGGTACGACATCCGGCTGGCTGTCTTGGACAACTTCAGGTTGATCGACGACTTGACCGTGTTGAACGGCTGCATCATCTTTCTTCGCTGCGTCATCCGCATCCGTCGATCCATCCACGTCCTCTTCCGGCTCATGCGGAAGATACTCGCGTGTCTTGATCAAATGACGAATCTGTTTCGAGTCGAGCGTCTCGACATCAAGCAGCGTCTTTGCAACGAGTTCGAGATCTTCGCGACGATCTGTCAAAATCTGCTTCGCTTTCGCGTAACAGCGATTGATGATGTCTCGAATCTCCAAATCGATTTCTTGCGCAATCGCATCCGAGTAGTTCTGCTCTGTCTGGAAATCGCGACCAAGGAAGACTTGTCCGCCATGGTTTGAACCGAGCTGGAGCGGTCCGAGTTTATCGCTCATCCCGTAATCCATGACCATCTTACGTGCGATACCAGTAGCGCGCTGGAAGTCATTGCTCGCTCCGGTCGACACTTCTCCAAAGATGACATCTTCGGCGACGCGACCACCAAGAAGACCAACAATCTTGTCTTCGAGTTCAGGTTTTGTCATGAAGTAACGATCTTCTTTCGGAAGCATGACGACATATCCGCCCGCGTTTCCGCGTGGAACGATTGTCACTTTGTGTACTTCATCCGCATTCTCAAGCTCGAGACCGATGATTGTGTGACCCGCTTCGTGATATGCAACAATGTTGCGCTCTTTTTCAGAGATGATGCGACTCTTCTTCGAAGGACCTGCGATAACACGGTCAATCGCTTCTTCCACATCGACAACTGAAACAGCTGTACGGTTCGAACGTGCCGCAACGAGTGCCGCTTCGTTCAAGAGGTTCTCTAAGTCTGCCCCAGAGAAACCAGGCGTACGTTGTGCAATCGACTTCAAGTCCACCGTCGAATCGAGTGGCTTGTTACGTGCATGGACTTTCAATACTTCTTCGCGCCCTTTGACATCCGGACGATCGACCGTAATTTGACGGTCAAAACGACCTGGACGAAGGAGGGCCGGGTCAAGGATATCTGGACGGTTTGTCGCCGCAACCATGATGATTCCTTCGTTATCACTGAATCCATCCATCTCAACAAGAAGTTGGTTCAGTGTTTGTTCACGCTCATCGTGTCCACCACCGAGACCGGCACCACGCTGGCGACCGACCGCATCAATTTCATCGATGAAGATGATACATGGCGCATTCTTTTTCGCGTTTTCGAACAAGTCACGAACACGTGACGCCCCGACCCCGACAAACATCTCAACGAAGTCCGAACCTGAGATCGAGAAGAACGGAACACCGGCTTCACCGGCTACCGCACGAGCCAAGAGTGTTTTACCTGTCCCTGGAGGACCTACGAGTAAGACCCCTTTTGGAATACGTGCGCCGAGTTTCGAGAATTTGCGAGGATCTTTCAAGAATTCAACGACTTCGATGAGTTCTTGCTTCTCTTCGTCCGCCCCAGCCACATCTTTGAATGTGACGCGACGTTTCTCTTGGTCGTATAGTTTCGCCTTCGATTTCCCGAAGTTCATCACACGACCACCACCGCCACCACCTTGCGCTTGGTTCAACAAGAAGAAGAACAAGATGAAGATGATAATGAATGGTAAAATCGCGAAGACGATGCTGAACCAGCTACTGTTGGATTCAGCCTCCTCGATTTGAATATCCGTATTCGCTCGAAGCTGCGTTAATACATCCGCATATTCCGCTTCGTTCGCTGGAATGTTTGTTTCATAACGTTGGTCTTCATCTCCTGTAAGATCGCCTGTAATCGAGATAGCCCCCGGGATTTCTTGTACGGTTGCCGTCTCAATCCGATCATCTTCCACATATTCTAGGAATTTCGAATACGAGAGCGTTTCACTCTGACTATTCGGATTCTGCAAATATTGAAGGAACAAGATCAAGGCTAGGAAAATCACACCAAAAACCAATGTGTTTTTCACTGCACGATTCATTCTCTGCCTCCTATTCCGAGAAACGATGTTCTCGCCCATTCAGTATATGCCTATACTTTGGGGATTTCCTTTATCTTACCACGTCACATTTTCAAAAGAAAAACGTTAGCCCCCGTAAACGCTCGGTTTGAGCACACCGACATAAGGAAGGTTACGATATTTCTCTTCATAATCAAGACCGTAGCCGACAACGAATTCGTGTGGAATCACGAAACCACTATAGTCTGCTGATAAACCATTTTTACGGCCAGTCGGCTTATCGAGAAGCGTGACAATCTTCACAGACTTCGCTTTACGGTATTTAAGAAGATCGACGAGGTAACCAAGCGTCAATCCACTATCAATAATATCTTCTACAATCAAGATGTCGCGTCCTTCTACAGATGTATTTAAATCTTTCTCGATTTTCACTTCACCTGTCGAAGAAGTTCCTCCATGATACGTCGACACGTCCATGAAATCCATCTCTAAATGGATATCCATTTCTTTGACGAGGTCCGACATGAATGGCATCGCGCCTTTCAATACACATACGAGAAGCGGGAACTCTTCTTTATAGTCTTCGCTCAATGTTCCAGCGAGTTCTTTCACCTTTTCTTGAATCTCTTCACGTGAGATTAAAATTTTCTCCATATCGTTCATTAATGACATCTTGAAATCCTCCTCTTTCTGTTTCGACACAATCATCATTTTACCATTAATCGTAGGCAAATCGCATCCGACTTGTCTAGAAATTCTGAAACTCTTACCCCAACAATCGCGAGAATTCGTCCCGAGGCGTCCTCAAGCAACGGGAGCGTCGGTCGAATGGTTCGCTCAACCTTTTCATCGATTAGGATGCGGGATACTTTTTTTGTCCCCACGTTCAACTGCATTCGATCTCCAGGTGCGAGCGAACGAATTGTCAGCGGATAAGTGATTTCCTTTAGCGGAATACCTTCTCGTCCTTCTTCGATGGACAACGAAACCGTACGCTTTCCAAATTGAACGACGGCCGGTAACGACTCGACCTGAACGGGGTGAAGTGATGCTTCTGTCGAACGTTGTACAAGATTAAGTACCCTCTTCTGCTTCATCATGAACCACTCACCTGACAGGTGATAGGTTCCGGTGTCCTTTTGACTCATGCTTAACTTTTCGACCGCCTCACCGACCTCTACCCCATAGCGACGGGACAGCAAGCGAGCGACCGTATACCGCTCAAGTGAGGATAAGCGATTAAACTCATCAAGTTTCACATGAAACGCTTTCATTTCAAGATCCACATTTTCTTCAATCCATCGCCCACATGACTGGTAACGCATGTCCCATTCAGCGTATGCCTGTTTCGCCGTATCGTATACATCGTCAACGACTGTCGGCCACAGTTGTTTCAGCCTCGGGATGATTTCGTGACGGATCCGATTCCGTAAATAGGTCACTTCCTGATTGGTGGCATCTTCCCTCCAGGCAAGTTCGTTTTTCCGAGCATACTCGATGAGTTGCACCTTTGTTTCTCTTAATAAAGGACGGATCAACGTCCCACGCCCGAACGTTCTTCTCTCGGGAATTCCTTTCACTTCGATTACGTTTCGGTGAAGTTGAATGAGAACCGTCTCCAACACATCATCCGCATGATGAGCCGTGGCCAGTGTATCGTATCCATGTTCATTCATGACGTCTTCAAAAAAGCGGTAGCGGGCCTTACGGTAATGAGCCTGTGATGCTCCTTCTTGAAAATGGAGACGCGTCCCATGAAACGCGACTTGGTAGGATGCCGCTACGTGTGCGACGAACGTGTACTCTTCATCTGATGCTTCTCGTAAACCGTGATGGACGTGCGCCACCGCCACATCCCATCCTTGCTTGACGAGACGGTCCAATAAGACAATGGAATCGACTCCACCCGACACAGCGACGAGTACCTTTTTCATGAATTCCCTCCTTGATATAACAAAAGAAGCCATCTCGATTGAGATGGCTTCTTTACGCTTAGGTTAAGTGACCCGTACGGGATTCGAACCCGTGTTACCGCCGTGAAAGGGCGGTGTCTTAACCGCTTGACCAACGGGCCTAAATAAAATGGTAGCGGCGGAGGGAGTCGAACCCACGACCTCACGGGTATGAACCGTACGCTCTAGCCAGCTGAGCTACACCGCCATGTTATTGTTGTGTCCTAAGCACATTTTCTATAATAACCAGTCACCATTCGAGTGTCAATTCTTTTTTTATATTTTTTTAAGAAAAAAATCGTGTATAGTGTCGTCTTCCCCACTATACACGATTTTGTATCGTATTTACATCATGCTTCTGATGCGACTTGACGATATTTTTTCTTCCATGCGATCCGGAAGTACGCCCATAGTAATGCAAAACATCCGGCAGCCACAAACACTAAATAGGTTGTCGCCGTCTGCAAGTACTGCGCACCATCTGCCGATAGAATTTCTTTATATCCGGCAACCGTATACGTCATTGGAAGCAAGGCATTGAATGGTTGCAATGCTCTTGGAATCAATTCAAGCGGGAACGTCCCGGCTGACGTCGTCAATTGTAAAATCAACAAGACGATCGCCACGAAACGTCCAGGGTTTCCGAGTGTTGTCACGAGCAACTGTACGATAAAGAGGAACGTGATGCTCGTCAACCAGCTGAAACCGAAGAATTTCAATGGTTCGCTCACTTCAAGACCGAGCAGTTGCACCATAGCCACATCGAGAATCAAGGCTTGCAAGAATCCGACGACCATGAGGACACCAGATTTCGACAATACCCACGATAGACTACGTTTCGGGCGCCCTGCTGGATCGTATAATGGATAAACGATCGAGAGAAGGAGTGCCCCAACGAAAAGTCCGAGTGACATAAAGTACGGAGCAAATCCAGTACCGTAGTTTGGCACCTCGTGAATCGAGTTGTCGACGAGCGACACTGGACCGGCCATCATCTCGACGTTGTCATCTGTTAGACCGATGTCTGCGTCTTTCGCACCTTTTACCAAGGCGTCACGAAGTTCATCGCTACCTGATGCGAGCTCTTTCATTCCGTCAGCGAGTTCACCGCTACCGTCTGAAAGTTCTTGTCCACCATTCGCGAGCTGATTCGCGCCATCCGTTAGCTTGCTCGTTCCGGCTCCGGCACCCTTCGCACCTTCGGCCAGTTCACGGCTTCCTGACTGCAGCTTTTGACCACCGTCCGCTAATTGATTCGCACCATTCACCAATTCATTCGTACCGGTGCTTGCGCTCTTCGCTCCATCCGCAAGCTTTTCGCTACCCTCAGACAACTGTCCAGTCGCGTCTACAAGCTTGTCACTTCCAGCGGCGAGCTCAGTTGTCCCATCTTGAAGTTGTGTCGCGCCTTGATTGAGCTTCGCACTCGCTGACACAAGTTCTTGGGAACGATCGGCCGCCGTTTGTGTACCTTGCTCGATTTGACTTGAACCACTTGCCAATGCGTTCGCACCTTCGGCCAATTTCGTTTGACCGGTACTCAATTCAGAAAGTCCAGTCGATAGTTTGTCTGCACCTGTACCTGCCTGATCAAGACCTGCGCCAAGTGCGACCTGTCCTTCTTTCACTTTTGTCGCGCCAGCGGATAGTTGATCAAACCCGGCCGCCGTCTCTTGCTTCCCTTCGCTCAGTTGTGCCGCAATGGCTTGAAGCATTTCAGGTGATGCCGATTGACCCGACTCAGCGAGCGCTGTCAATTGTCCAATCAACTCATCTTGTTTCGCAGTCAATTCAGACTTCATTTGTCCGATTCCATTGACCACGTCTGTTTGACCCGCAACAAGTGCCGCGTTTCCGTCCTTCGCCTGAGTCAACGCTCCTGAGAGTTTTGTGGCACCATCCTGTAATGCAGATGCCCCCTCTTTCGAGCGCTCGATGCCGGCAGCAAGGTCTTGAACACCTTGGTTCAACGTCTTCGCACCTGTGTGCAGCTCATCTAGTTTAGATGCGAACGCTCCTGTTCCGTCAACGAGTTGGCTCGTCCCGCCTTGTAAGGCAGAAGCGCCCTCGCTGACACGATGGACCCCGTCCGAAAGTGAGGCTGAGCCCTCGTATACTTGTTGACTGCCATCCGCGAGTGCAGATGAGCCATCGGCCAATTGCGAAACACCATCACGTAATTGACTTGCTCCATTCGCCAGTTCCCGTTGTTTCGAAGCGAGAAGCTTCGTCCCATCCGCGAGTTCTGATGAACCATCGGCCAACTGAGTCATCCCATCGTTTAATTGGCTTGCTCCATCCGCGAGCTCACGTTGTTTCGAAGCGAGAAGCTTCGTCCCGTCCGCCAACTTGACGGCACCGTCTTTTGCTGACGTTGAGCCGTCCGCAAGTGTCGCTGCACCATCTGCGGCCTCACCAAGTCCGTCTGCCACATCATTCAATCCGTCTTTCAACGCACTGACATACTGTTTCGAGACTTCGGTCGACAGTTCCGCTTTGACTTGTTCCATCGCGGAACCACCGATTTGTGCGGCTAAGAAGTTATACGATTCATTTGCGATATACTTCAGTTCGAGTTGCTCCGGATGTTCATCTAAAGCAGTCGTCGCTTTTTCTGAAAAGTTTTCTGGAATCTCGATCGCCATGTAGTAGTCATGATCTTTCAGTCCAGATTCCGCTTCTTTCTTCGTCGTTTCGACGAACTCGAACGCCTCCGAATCCAGCAGCTTATCAATGAGGTCATCTCCAATTGCAAGCGACTCCCCTTCAAACGTTGCCCCTTTGTCTTCATTGACGATGGCGACCGGCAAATCTTTCATCTGTCCATACGGATCCCAAAAAGCCCATAAGAACATACCGGCGTACATTAACGGTACGAGTGCGACCGCAAGAATCGGAACCAACACACGTGGGTTCTTGAAGATACTTCGCCACTCCGCCGTCCACAGTTTCCATCCATTCATTTTTCTCTCCACCTTCACTTATAAAACATAACTATTTTTTCATGTTCCCTATTTTGCTCCCTTCCTCGAAAAAAAGCAACTCTTTTAGTTATTTTTTATAATTTTTTTAAACAGAAAAAAAGCCATGAACGAAAATGTTCATGGCTCGTCTCATTACAAGACCTCTATGGTTACGAGTAGAAGCTAATTGGTATACGAAGGATTACCCGCGCTTGGCTCCGCGTCCACCGCGTTTTGAGTCTGTTTGACGTTTCAACGTCGAAAGACGCTCGTCGCTATCTTTCAAGAACTTACTCATCAATGTATCAAATGTTTCTGGTTCACGACGTTGTTCACGACGACCGCCACCACGTGGGCCGCCACCGCGTGGACCGCCGCCACCGCGTGGACCACCTTGACCTGGGCCACCTGGACGTGGGCCACGAGAGAAACGCTCACCAGCTGGACGCTCAGGACGCTCAGGACGTTCGCTTACAGGACGGTCGACTGCTTTCTTGATGGACAACCCGATTTTCCCATCATTTTCGACGTTCAACACTTTTACCGTGACTTCTTGACCGACTGTCAACACTTCGTTAATGTCTTTGACGTAAGAGTCTGCCACTTCACTGATGTGTACTAATCCTGTCTTGCCATTTGGGAGCTCGACGAACGCTCCGAAATGCGTAATCCCTGTAACCTTACCTTGTACCTTGCTTCCTACTTCAATTGACATAAAATAATGTACTCCTTTTTTGATTGATTCTTTCTAATTATACGAGTCGTTTCCCTAACGGTCAACGAACCGACTTATTCCTCTGGCGAGAAGTAGAAAATAATCTCTCCATCTTTAGAGAAAAGCAGTTCGTTTCGTGCTAAGTTCGCGATATAATCTTCATCCTGTAACCGTTCCACTTGCTCTTTCAACTCATCCTGTTCGGCCTGCTGTTCACGCAACTCCACTTTTGCTTGTGCGTAGGCTTGTTGCTGGTCCGATACGTACCCTACTTTCGAGAAGTAACTCTGTCCAATCAACACCATGACAAATAAAAACAGGAGAGAGGCTGCCGCCAAACGACGTCGAAGATGAACTCGTCGGCGATGTGTATCTTTTTCTAGCTGTTCTCTACGCTCATCTAGCGCTCGAATGCGTCGTTGTCGATCCATCGGATTACGTCCGTTCATCGCCTCATCCCCCTCCTCTTAATACATTAAGTATACTTTTTTTTATGAGTTGATACTACCGTCCATCTTCTCTTCTTTAAGTAAACGATACATTTCTTTCGCATCTTCTTTACGTGCATGTTCTGCGATTGAATCGATGACGACCGTGACGAGTTTATTTCCGAAGCGAATTTGTAACTCATCTCCGACTTTGACTTCTGTGCTCGCCTTCGCGACTTGCCCATTCAGTTGAATTCGTCCTTGGTCCGCCACTTCTTTTGCCAACGTACGACGCTTGATTAGACGTGACACTTTTAAAAACTTATCTAGTCTCATAAACCTTTCTCCTTTGCCTCGTTCCAAAGCGCATCCATCTGTTCGAGTGTCATCTGGTGAAGGTCACCGTTCGCTTCCACATACTCGAATCGACGTTTGAACTTTCGGTTCGTCTGTTCTAATGCTTGCTCGGCATTCAGCCCAACGTATCGCGCGATGTTCACGATGGAGAACAATACGTCCCCAAGTTCCGATTCATCACTTAGGTCTTCATGCCATTCTTTTAACTCTTCTTCCAGTTTTTCGAAGGCACCGGATACGTCATCCCACTCAAATCCGACGTGAGCCGCTTTCTTTTGAAGTTGCTCCGCTCGCATCAATGAAGGTTGGTCGACGAGAACACCATCGAGTTGCGATTGTTTCTTTTCCCCTTTTTCCGTCTGTTTAATCGCATTCCAGTTTTTCACCACGTCAGAGGCATCTTCGACGGTGACATCGCCAAAGACGTGTGGATGGCGGCGCACCATCTTCTCACTGATGGAACCGATTACGTCACGAATATCGAAATAGCCCTCATCTTCTCCGATTTGAGCATGCAACATCACTTGGAGCAAGACGTCACCGAGTTCTTCGATGATGGCATCATCGTCTTCTGCATTGATTGCTTCAATCAACTCATACGCCTCTTCTAATAGGTACTTGCGAAGTGACGCATGCGTCTGTTTACGATCCCACGGGCACCCGTCTGGTCCTCGAAGCGTTGCGATGATTTGTTTGAGTGTCGCAAAATCCTTCGCCAAATACGATTCATCCACGAGCGGTGGAACGTAGAGGGTCGTCAAGTTATTCACTTCCGCCATCCGGTCCATTTCGAATAACGGAATGTGCTCAATCCGTTCTTGCGTCGTACCGGCAGCCGTCACAAGGGTGACGGGATGGTCGTCCGGATACCGTTCCATCAATTGCACTTTGACGTCACCCGCCACGAATCCATCGTACACTTGCCCGATAAGCACATGTTGGGTCACCTGCAAACGTTCAAGGTCGAGTGCGGTCGCATCGAGCAGTTGAAATCCATTGATTGGGTCGATCCGGAGCGCCTGGAACATGGCATCGAGGAAACTTTGACCACCGAGTACATGAAGGTCGGCACCGCGTTCCACCAATAGTTCGACGGTCCGTTCCGCTACGAACGGGTGGCCCGGTACGGCGTATGTGATCGCCATTTCTTCACTTTTACTCAACAACGTCTCGACAATTTGGTCATAAACTTCTTCAAACGTATCACTCGATTCATAGACCGAATCAAATGATTCGAACACGAGTCCTTCCGCTTCTAACTCTTGAACGACAGGATGTTCTTTTGTGCGCAACCAGACGAGCGGTTGTTGTTTTAAATGGCGGTACACACCGAGCGGCAATTGATTCAACTCACCAGACCCGAGTCCGACCACCGTGATTGTATAACCCATATTAGTTCTCCTTTTTCTCGAGCACATCGAGCAGACGACTTCCGAACGGGATCAGTTCCCATTCCGCAAGTGACAGCATTCGCGTACTCCATAATCTCCATATATAAAGGACGGCACCGCTACACACCATTCCGATTAACCAACCGAACGCAGTGATTCGCGAATCGACCCACATCTGACCTAGCCAGTTTAACACGCCAATGAGGAACAGCATCGGTACGAGGGCTTTCCATAGCGATTTATAATGTTTCGATCGAAATGATCCGAGCGGAATCGAACGGTCAAGCGCCCGAAAATTATAGAATGCCATCGCTAAAAATCCAATCGACGTCCCGATTGCCGCGCCTTCGATTCCGTATCTCGGGACAAGCCATGCGTTTACCATACTTTTCACTAAAATTGCGACGACCATACTTCGTGCCGCGACCCACTCTCGGTCAATCGCCTGCAAACAAGTCATACTCGCAATCGCCAAGGAGGCAGCAAACGTACTCGTCGCTAAGAAGACAAGGGCTCGCGTCCCGGACTCGTCTTCAAACAAGGCCACGTTCAAGAAAAACATGACTCCCATCAACCCGATGGTCGCTGCACCAGCAATCGCCGTCGTCACACGAATCATTGAACGGAGTCCCTGTGTCGTCTTTTGGAGATGCCCTGCCCGATAGTGACGGACGAGCGTCGGCACGTTGGCCATCCCGATGGTCGTGGTGAACAAAATGGCGAATTGCACGAGCGGATATCCTCGATCGAACACTCCTTTGCTCACCTTCGCCTCATATGTGCCACCCATCAAATTGACGATGGTGAAGGAGTCGACCAGTTGCATCCATAAAATCCCGAGTGATGCGAATCCGACCGCGAAACCCGTCGTCAACAAGAGTTTCATTCCTCTCCGAAACGTGACGCGGCGCACCCTCACAATCCGCACTCCTCGTGCGCGATAAACTAAAAAGGCAATCGCCACAAGCCCACCGATGAGCGTCGCACCATACGCATATTGACTGAGCGTATATGCATCTTTTCCGAGACGGACCCCAATCCATAATAGGGACAGCATGACCGTCACGCGGACAAAGTTCTCGAGCACTTGCGACCATGCGCTCGGTCGTAAGTCATCTCTCGATTGAAAAGCCCCGCGCAACACGGCTGACGCCGGCATGAGTAAATAACTCAAACTGATCACGCGAAGTGCAGGAGCTAGCTGCTCATCTCCAAGCCATTTCGCTAGGGTCGGGGCAAACAGCCATACCGTGACGACAAGCATGGACGAGAGTAGAAGTAAGGCGTAAAAGCTTCCCCATAAGACTTCTAACTTACGATTCGTCCCTTTCGCACCGACGCCAATTTTCGCAATGACGACCGGCATCGCATAAATGCCGAGTGACGCCACGATGGCCGCGAACGGATAGACGGTTTGATAGGCATAAAGTCCGAAGTCCCCCGCCAAGTTTTGATAGGGGACACGATAGGCGAAGCTGATCAGTTTCGATACGTAGCCGGCAAGGGCGAACAGAACGACGCCTTGCGCAAACTTACTTGGCGACCGCATCGCCCACCAACCGCTTCATCAGTTCTTCTAATACAGTATCGGCATCATTCAAGAGCTCTGTTAGCGGCATCCGACCGCTGAGTGACAGTTTCAAGGCGCCGTCTTCTTGCCCTACGCCAAGCTTACGACCAAGAGGCATCGACCACTCCATGAAGGACGGGACATCCAGAGCCGTCGTCGATTCTTTCGATAAGACAATTTCGATACGTCCTGGCGTCTGCTTGATTCGACTCACTTTTGCCAGTTCTCCATAAATACGCAGACGTGTCAATTGAATGAGCAACGCGACCGGTTCCGGGAATTCGCCAAATCGTTCAATCAGTTCATCTTGAAGGGCGAACAACGCGTTCGGCGTATCTACATATTTGAAGCGTTTGTACATCTCAATCTTCAATTCGCTATCTGACAAGTAGTCATCAGGGATATACGCATCGGCCTGGAAAGTGATCTCCGGTTTGAAGACGACTTGTTTCGCTTGTCCACGCATGCGGTCTTTCCGTTCCTCAATGGCTTCAGAGAGCATTTGTGAGTACAGATCGAAACCGACCGAATCGATGAATCCAGACTGTTGTGCACCGAGTAAGTTCCCGGCCCCACGAATCGACAAGTCGCGCATCGCAATCTTAAAACCACTGCCGAGCTCTGTGAACTCTTTGATGGCCTGAAGACGACTTTCTGCCACTTCCGTCAAGCGCTTGTCTTTCCGATACGTAAAGTACGCATAGGCGATGCGATTCGAACGTCCGACACGACCTCGGAGTTGGTAGAGCTGGGACAGTCCCATTTTGTCGGCATCGTGGACGATGAGGGTGTTGACGTTTGGAATGTCGATTCCCGTCTCGATGATTGTCGTTGAGACTAAAATATCCGCCTCGCCCTCTAGGAAGCTGATTAACTGGCTCTCGAGCTCACTTTCAGTCATACGTCCATGGGCCGTAGCAATTCGTGCATCCGGCAATAAGGCCCGGATCTCTTCCGCTTTCCGTTCGATCCCTTCGACACGGTTATAGAGGAAGAACGCCTGTCCTCCGCGAGCGAGTTCACGTTCGAGCGCTTCACGCAAGACGATGCCGTCGTATTCCATGACGTATGTTTGGACAGGATAACGATTCTCTGGCGGTGTCTCCAATACGGACAAGTCACGGATTCCGATCATCGACATATGCAATGTCCGTGGAATCGGTGTCGCCGTCAACGTGAGGACGTCGATGTTCGTCTTCAACTGTTTCAGACGCTCTTTATGTTTGACGCCGAACCGTTGTTCTTCATCGATGATGACGAGACCGAGGTTGGCGAACGTCACGTCTTTGGACAACACGCGGTGTGTCCCGACGACGATGTCAATGGTACCTTCTTTCAAACCTTTCTTCGTCGCCGTCATTTCACTCTTCGAACGGAAACGACTCATGACCGATACGTTGATCGGGAATTCGCTGAACCGCTCGAGCATCGTTTCATAATGCTGTTGGGCGAGGACGGTCGTCGGGACAAGAAAGGCCACTTGTTTACCGGCGAGTACGGCTTTGAACGCCGCCCGAATTGCCACTTCCGTTTTCCCGTATCCGACATCTCCACACAAAAGGCGATCCATCGGACGGGAGCGTTCCATATCCGCCTTGATTTCTGCAATCGAACGGACCTGGTCTTCTGTCTCGGCGTACGGGAAAGAGGATTCGAACTGACCCATTTCTTCATCGTCCGGAGGGAACGCGAAACCGACCGAGGCCTCTCGTGCCGCGTACAATTTAATGAGCTCATCAGCAATGTCTTCAACCGATTTGGCAACTTTCGATTTTACTTTCTTCCACTCGGTGCCGCCGAGTTTATAAATCTTTGGCTCTTTTCCTTCGGCACCGACATATTTTTGGACGAGATCGATTTGGTCGACCGGCACGTAGAGGGCGTCGTCCCCTGCATAGACGAGGTGCAGGTAATCCTGATGGATTCCACCGACCTCGATTGTTTTAATGCCAAGGTACTTCCCGATTCCGTGGTGCACGTGGACGACATAATCGTTCGGTTTCAGCTCTTGGTAACTCTTGATTCGTTCGGCGTTCGTCAAATTCTTCGTCTGACGTTTTCGTTTCGTCACACGCTTGAACAACTCTTCTTCCGATATGACAACGAGACGGCTCGTCGACAGTTCGAATCCCCCTTCGATTTGACCGATGATGACCGAGACACGTCTCGGTTCTAACTCTCCATCGACATTGGTGAAGGTCGAGGCGATTCCATAGTCGGAAAGAAGCGCTTCAATCTTATCTGCACGCGACTTATCCCCCGCAAGTACGACAATTCGTTGATCACCTTGCTGCCATCGTTCGACTTCCTGCTTCAATAGATGCATCTGACCGTGGAACGCCGGTAGCGGACGACAGCTCAAATGGACCGTATCGCTCTCCGGAATGCCCGAACGACGAGACGGAAGCAAGGAGAACGCGACTTGCTTCAAGTCGCGGAAGACTTTATGCATCGGGACGGCGAGCGTGTAATTGCTGACAGCCTCCCCTTTTTCGATAAGTGAGGAGAACCATTCCGCCTCTTCACGATCCTGTACGTCCGCAGCGTCCTCGATTCGTGCCACCTCATCTAAAATGAGGACGGCGTCTTTCCCAACGTAGTCAAGGAGTGTGGACGTATAGAGCAATGGCGAATACTTCCCAACTTTCTCCGGAAGGTCTCCACGCTCAAGCCGCTCGATGTCTGTCATGACTCCTTCTTCAAGGGCTTGACGGATCACTTCATTCCCAATCAACTCGACGGTTCGGTCGTACTGCTTCCGAAGCGTACCGCCCGCCTGCTTCAGCTGATTCTCCGTTGCGATGAACTCGGTCGCAGGCGTAATGCACACTTCCCCCACTACACCAAGCGAGCGTTGCGTTTCCGCGTCAAACGTGAAAATTGAGTCAATCTCGGTGTCGAACAGGTCGATTCGATATGGGCGCGCTTCTGTAAGCGGATAAACATCTAGAATACTCCCTCGTACGGAAAATTCACCAGGTGTCGTCACCGTTGCCGTTCGTTCATAGCCCATGCCCGTCAATTGTTTCGAAAAATCCGCTAAATCGAGGTCACTTCCTGGCTTCAACATGATGCGACTGTCTTGCCACGCTTCCGGACTTGGTACATAGCGTCGTAATCCACCAAGCGGCACGACAACAACGCCTCCTGTTTGGTCGAGGAGACGAGTACGGGCATCAATTCGGGCGGCTAACAGTTCCGGACTAGACGTCAGTGACAGTTCACCTGCTAGCGTCTCATCGATCGGATACAACAACGTTTTGTCCGGACCGATGAGTGATTCAAGTTGATCGAACATCTTTTGGGCTTGATACATGTTATGCGTCACGACAATAAGACGTCTCGAGGACGATTTCACGAGTCCAGCCAAGACGAGCGCTTTTGCGCTTGTCGTCAAACCCGTCACCAATTGACGGTCTACTTTTTGGAGTCGCTCTCGAATCACATTCGTTTCAGGGAGCGCCACCATAAATCTCTCTAAAGCATTCATTTGTTTTCCTCCAACTCATACGACAAAAAAGGGTACAATGACCCTTTAGTTGTATCGATTCATCAGCGCCAGCCAATCTATATCCACAAAATCAGTGGCTGCGGTTACGGCGTTGTCGAGTGTTTCATTTAATTCTGGTAACTCGTCTTTACGATAGTTCATCAACACCCAGTCGACGACTTTAATCGGGTGTGGGGGACGACCGATTCCGAGCTTCAATCGTTTAAATTCAGCCGTTCCCAAGTGTTGAATGAGAGATTTAATCCCATTATGACCACCCGCGCTCCCTTTCGGACGGAAACGAAGTTTGCCAGGCACCATATCCAAATCGTCATAAATGACTAATAAATCATCAATTTCAATTTTATAATAATCTAAAATGGGACGGACGGCTTCACCCGACAAGTTCATATACGTGAGTGGTTTGACAAGTACAACGCGTTCACCATTGATTCTTCCCGTTCCCATAAGGGCATTAAACTTCGCTTCATTCAGCGAGATGCCATGCTTTTCGGCAAGACGGTCAATTGCTAAAAAACCGACATTGTGCCGCGTCATCTCAAACTTTTTCCCGGGATTCCCAAGACCGACGATGCATTTCATATCATTTCCTCCTGAACAAAAAAGCCCAAAGGCGAATGCCTCCGGGCCTCGTTTTTTAATCGAATAGGGTACTGACCGATTTATGCTCGTGTACGCGCATAATCGCTTCCCCAAGCAAATGGGCGACCGACATTTGCTTGATCTTGCTCGAGCAAGGACGACCCGTCAAATCGATGGTATTTAAGACGACCAACTCTTTGATTGATGAATTGTCGATACGTTCCATCGCTGGACCAGAAAGGACTGGGTGTGTACAAGACGCATACACTTCTTTCGCACCCGCTTCGACGATAGCATCTGCCGCAAGTGTGATCGTTCCAGCTGTATCGATGATGTCGTCGATCAAAATCGCCGTTTTCCCTTCGACACTGCCGACGATATTCATGACTTCAGCGACGTTCGCTTTCGGACGACGCTTGTCAATGATAGCAATCGGCGCTTTCAAACGTTCTGCCAATTTACGTGCACGTGTCACGCCACCGTGGTCTGGAGAAACGACCACGATATCTTTCGCTTGAAACTCTTCTGTTTCAAAGTAAGTCGAGATGAGCGGTACACCAAGTAATTGGTCAACCGGAATATTGAAGAATCCTTGAATTTGCGCTGCATGCAAATCCATCGTGATGACGCGTGTCGCACCCGCTACTGTAAGAAGGTCAGCGACAAGTTTCGCCGTGATCGGTTCACGCGAGCGTGCTTTACGGTCTTGACGTGCGTACCCATAATACGGCATCACGATGTTGATCGTACGGACAGAAGCACGTTTGAGTGCATCGATCATGACGAGCAATTCCATGAGCGTTTCGTTTACAGGCGAGCTTGTTGATTGGATGACATACACATCATCTCCACGAACACTTTCCTCGATGTTGATATAGAGTTCACCGTCGCTGAAACGTTTGACTTGGCAATCGCTGAGCGGGACACCAATTTCTTTCGCGATTTCTTCAGCAAGCGGGCGGTTCGAGTTTAAGCTAAATAGACGAATTTCTCGTTCGTATACAGTAGACATGTTTAGGATTCTCCTCCGTTGTTTTCCATAATGATTGGCAGCAAGTTATCGTTTTGTGTAGCCTTCTTTATTCGTTTGGCGTTCGCGTGCAATCGCTAGCGCCTCTTCTGGTACATCACTCGTAATCGTCGATCCAGCAGCGACAATCGCGCCTTTCCCGACTTTTACAGGGGCAATCAAGTTGACGTTACAGCCAACGAATGCATCGTCTTCCACGACTGTCTCGAACTTGTTCTTGCCGTCATAGTTTACTGTGATTGATCCACAGCCTAAGTTGACGCGCTCACCGATTGACGCATCCCCGATATAGCTCAAGTGTGACGCTTTCGCACCGTCACCGAACGTCGATTTTTTAATCTCTACAAAGTTGCCGACGCGCGTGTTCGCACCGAGGACAGCTTGTTGACGTAAGTGAGCGAACGGTCCGACTTGAGCCGCCTCACCGATTCGGCTATCAGTCACGACAGACTGGCGTACAACGGCATGGTCTTCAATCACACTGTTGCGGATGTCCGAGTTTGGTCCGATGACACATTCTGAGCCAATCGTCGTCTTGCCAAGAATGACCGTTCCCGGATAAATGACCGTATCCGATCCGATGACCACGTCTGGTGAAATGTACGTCGATGCCGGGTCCATGAAGGTAACCCCTTCACGCATGAGACGCTCATTTGTCCGCTTGCGCATGATGGCTTCTGCTTGCGACAAGGCGACGCGGTCATTGACCCCAATCGTCTCATCAAACGTCGGTGCTGTATGCGCCGCAACCACTTCGCCCGCTTCTTTTGCGATTGAAATGACGTCAGGTAAGTAATATTCGCCCTGTGCATTGTTGTTACCGACTTGTTTGAGCGCATCGAACAACAATTCGTTATCGAATACGTACGTCCCTGTGTTGATTTCATTGATGGCAAGTTCTGCTTCTGAAGCATCTTTATGTTCCACGACTTTCGTCACATTCCCATCTTCACCACGAACGACTCGACCATATCCGGTCGCATCGTCAGCAATCGCAGTCAACACCGTGACTTTTGCTTGTTGCGCTTCGTGATGCGCGAGAAGGGCTTCTAACGTTTCTGCCGTGAGTAACGGTGTATCTCCACAGACGACAAGCGTCGCCCCTGATTTACCCGCAAGTTCTGCTTCAGCCATCTGAACAGCATGTCCTGTTCCAAGCTGCTCTTCCTGGACCGCATACTCTACCCGTGTGCCGAGCGTGTCTTGTACCGCTTCCGCCCCATGGCCAACGATTACGATTTGACGACTGACACCGATTTGGTCTAACTGATCGACAACATGTTCGACCATTGGTTTCCCTAGAACCGGATGAAGTACTTTATATAACTTCGACTTCATTCGCGTCCCTTTTCCTGCTGCCAAAATGACTGCAAAACGCTCCATGCTTGATTCGCTCCTATCTCACAACAGCTGTGATTGGTCTGTATAGTTCGGCTTTTCTGCAACTAAATCCTATTTACACCGTTTCTACTATATCGAAACCATGCCTTCGTTTCAATAGTTGTACCGTTCCTTAACCATTGAAACGCAAAAAAACAGCGGTAGGCAACCTAACCGCTGTTTTCTGTCATTCATGTGTACCGTATGACACATGTTGTGGGTCAAGGATTTCCACATCCATATTGGAATAGGTTTCCAATACAGCCGCTTCGACCTTTTGTCGCATCTCCCCGTTAATCGGATGCGCAATGTCCCGAAAAATCCCTTCTGGTGTCCGTTTGCTCGGCATGGCGACAAATAGACCGCTACTTCCTTCGATGATTCGAAGATCGTGTACAACGAATTCATGGTCAAGTGTGATTGAGGCCAAGGCTTTCATTCTGCCTTCTGTCGCGACTTTGCGAATTTTTACGTCTGTGATCTGCATGTTTCGCATCCCCTTTTTCATCGTTGTCTACGCCATGGTGTGGTCTTCTGTAAGGTTCAGTTGGTTTCAAACGAACGTCATGACTCCATATTGATAACTCTATACCCTCTAATCATAAAACGAAATCAAAATTTTGCCAATCACTTTAAGAATTGTTCCACATTCCCCCGCGAAATGGTGACAAGCCCTTCATCAGGATCGACATTCGTCAATTTCATCAAGCTGACGTATTCACTCACCATCTTTTTCTCGGCCCCTTCGGCCTCCATCAAGACACCGACACCCGCAAGATTGGCTTCAAATTCATTCAAGAGGCTCATCATCCCACGAATCGTCCCGCCGGCCTTCATGAAATCATCAATCAAAAGCACATTCGCACCACGTGGCAGACTGCGACGTGCAAGCGCCATCGTACGAATCGCTTTCGATGAACCTGATACATAGTTGATGCTGACCGTCGAACCTTCTGTGACACGGCTATCTGAACGCACAATCACAAACGGAACGCCCAACTGTTCAGCGACCGCATAGGCAAGGGGAATCCCTTTCGTCGCAATCGTCATGACGACATCGACTTTCCGGTCAGCGAAGACGGACGCAAAAACCTGCCCCATCGGTTTCACTTGGCTTGGATTACCTAGTACATCTGTGAGGTAGAGATAGCCTCCTGGTAAGAGACGCTCCGGTTTTGATAGTTGCTCACAGAGCGTATCAATCATCTCCAGCGATTTTTCTTTACTCCATCCTGGGATAAACATGACACCACCGGCTGCACCAGGGACAGTGACCAATTTTCCGATCCCATCATGGGACAACATTTCACTGACAATGACAAGGTCTTCGCTAATCGACGACTTTGCAGCTTTATAGCGACTTGAAAACATCGACAACGAGACAAGCTGATGCGGATGATCAAGTAAATAACGGGTCATATCGACGAGACGACCACTTCTACGAATTTTCATACGGATTCTCCTTCACATCTTCAATAATAAACGAATGTTCTATTGAAAATATATCACTTTCATTCGTTTTTGTTCAATGTCTTTTGCCGAGAATCCGAACGACGAACACTTCTGGGCAAAATCCTTTCAATCCATTATAGATTCGATGCGCTTTTTGCTCATGTTCGATCAGCGCAAACACGGTCGGTCCGCTTCCACTCATGAGAACACCTTCCGCTCCGCAATGACGCATCGTTTCTTTGATTTGTTTCACTTCCGGGTGAAGCTTAAGTGTCACACTCTCAAGTGAGTTACCAAGGTGTTCACAGATTCCATGGAAATTTTTTTGACGAATCGCCTCCACCATTGCCTCGGTATCAGGGTGATGCACCTCTTCCATACGCACTGCCCGATACACATCTGCCGTCGATACCCCGATTTTCGGTTTACCGAGAACGACATAGCACGGTGGCGGGGCCGGAATCATTTCTAACTGTTCACCACGACCACGGGCGATAGCTGTTCCGCCGATGACACAAAATGAGACGTCCGATCCAATCTCGGCACCGAGCTCTGCTAGCTCCTCTAATGACAAGTTCAATGAAAACAGTTCGTTCATCCCACGGAGCGTTGCCGCCGCATCACTCGAGCCACCTGCAAGGCCAGCTGCCACGGGAATCTGTTTATCGAGCACAATCTCGACCCCTTGCTGAATGTTAAAACGTTCGCGCAACAATTCTGCTGCTCGATACGCCAAATTCCGATGATCATTCGGCACATAGGCGTGTTCTGATTGAATCCGAATCTCATCCGACTCTAAAACTGTCAACTCCAAGCGATCTGCCAAGTCGACTGTCGTCATTACCATTTCTACTTCATGATAGCCGTCCGGACGCTTTCCAAGGACATCAAGTGTCAAATTAATTTTTGCCGGCGCTTTCACACTGATCGTGCGCATCACGTTCACCCTTCCCATTTGTCTCCTGTTCGCCATTGTACCGTAAACGGGCGCACAAAAAAAGAAGCAGCTGCCAATGCATCCGCCCCTCATTTATAAATCAATTGCCGAATTCAATTTTAACTGTATCCGTTAGGACATCAGCGTAGCTATACGAGACACGTTCCACATTATGCAGGTCTTCATCCAATTTCACAACGAACACCGCAGGATATGTCTCAACGAGCGTTCCAAACCGAGTAACAACTTTCTTACGACCGCCGTTTGCTTTCAACGTCAATCGTTCACCAACATGCGATTCGAGTTTTTGTCTGATTTCTTGTAACGTCTTTGGCATACGCTTCACCTCACTGTTACAAGTATAGCACAATTGAATATGAAAATAAAGATTAATATTATAACGACTCGTTTTCAGGTCGTCAACTATTTTTAAGTGGTAAAATTGTGTCAGACAAACGTGCGAATTCTTCTAGGCTTAACGTCTCTCCACGACGTTTCGGATCGATTCCAGCCTCGTGAAGCGAACGTTCGAGTTCGACCTTATGTCCTTTCCCGATATAGTTTGTCAAATTGTTCAGGATGGTTTTACGGCGCTGAGCGAAGCTTGCTCGGGCCACATCAAAGAAAAATGCTTCGTCTTTCACTTGTACGGCCGGTTCTTTGCGCATCCGTAGTGTAATGACGGCCGAATCGACGTTCGGCGCTGGGATGAACACGTTTTTCGGCACGATGAAACTGACTTCTGCTTCCGCATAATACTGAATCGCAATCGATAGCGAACCGTATGCTTTCGTGCCTGGTTTTGCTCCAATCCGTTCTGCCACTTCTTTTTGAATCATCATGACGAGCGAGCGGAACTTAACGCCGCTCTCAAGCAAACGCATGATGATTGGTGTCGTGACGTAGTAAGGTAAGTTGGCGACAACCGAAATATCTTCAATACCTTCGTTTAAAAATTCTTGCTCTACGATTTCCCGTAAGTTCAGTTCCAATGCATCTCCATGGATGACTTTCACATGCGGATAAGGCGACATCGTATCATCTAAAATCGGCAAAAGACGTTGGTCGATTTCAAGCGCAACGACTTTTTTGGCACGCTTGGCCGATTGTTCGGTCAATGAGCCGATTCCGGGACCGATTTCAAGGACACCGCTCGCTTCACTCAGTTCTGCTGCTCCGACAATTTTACTCAAGATGTTCAAATCGATTAAAAAGTTTTGACCGAGCGATTTTTTGAATGAAAACCCATGTCGCTCTAAAATCGCTTTAGTTCGTTGGATTGTTGCAATGTCTTTCAACCCTGTTCCTCCTCTAATTGAGCAAGTGCCTGCTCCCACTCTTCAATCGTGACGCCGAGCGCCTCGACCCGTTTTACAAATTGTTTGGCATTCGGCTCACCGATTCGAAGCAACACCCCGAGTTGCTTCCGACGCGTCGCGGCCGCTGCTCCACCGATTAAATCCGCCTCCAATACCATTTTCCGTGTGACGATTGGTTGGTCCGTTTCGACACGCGGTTCAAACACTGCTCCTAAGACACGGCGAAGTGACTCCGGACTCGCATGTTCCACACCGATTTTCCCACGCTTGTCCTTCGCCTCGGCCCGAGGCAAGTGTGCGTGCTTACATCCTTTGACGCGTTCCTCGACAATCGCCCGAATACGATCTCCTGGATAATCTGGGTCCGTCAAAATGATGACCCCGCGCTTCTCCTGAGCACGACGGATTCGTTCAATCGTCTGATCGGATACGGCAGACCCGTTCGTTTCAATCGTATCGACGTCGAATACTTCTTGAAGTCGCGCCGTGTCGTCACGCCCTTCTACGACGATAATTTCTTGTATTTTCTCACGCATTGTCTGATCCTTCTTTCTCTTCTTCCTGCTTTGGAATCACCCAGATGGTGAGTGGTTTACGACCAAACGTTACGGCCTCTTCCTTTTCATCCATCATGATATCGATTTTTTGCCCTTTGATTGCACTTCCTGTATCCAAGGCAATCGCCATACCGATCCCCTCGACATATACACGGGTCCCGAGTGGAATGATGGCAGGGTCGACGGCAATGATGCGCATGCCTTCATACAAAATCGTGTCGGTTACATCATATCCGCTTCTTGTCAGCACGCGTCCGTCGTATGTTACCGTGTCTTCCGGGTTGTTCGTATAAGCGGTCGCTTCCACAAGCAATTGTTTCGCAGATGAAAAATCGAGTACGTCATCTGTTTTCGGCGGTTCGGCAATCTCGACTTCAGCTTCCGGAATGAATGGGCTCGATTCATCCGCGGTCGTTGACTCAGGCTCGGTTATCGGTTCTGCGACTTTCTTCGTTCCCACTTTGATAATCTGCGGCATCGTTTTACGCAATGTCTCGACATCTGTTTTCGTACGATTTGTAATTGTACCATTTTCCACAGTAAGTGCATACCTTGTCCGTTCAAGTCCAGGAACCCCGACCTGCACCATTTGCATCACACCTTCTTCGAGCGTATCATCCTCTTCCTCGACCACTTCAAACGGGATCAACTCACTCTCATATTGAACGACATCACGATTCGTATTGACCGTAATCGTCAATCCTTCTCGTATCGGCGTGGAAGGGGCCGGCATGACCGTATCACTTTCCGTCACATCGATGTTCTCTTGCATTAAGAGTTGCTCCACATCCGTAGCCATTGTATAAATCGTCAACGCCTCTTGACCGACAATGAGATTCACGGCCACGACCGGTTGATATCGAATCGTCATCCCATTCGTCACCGGTGTACGGACTGATGGATACACCGTATCTCCGTCTCGTACCGTGACTCCGTATCGCAGTAAGACATCCTCTACAGTCCGCTCGCGCGTCTGCACCGTCTCCGTTTGACCGTAGCCAATCTGAAGTGAGACCTCGTGTGAACGCTCAATCCGGATTAGACGGTCGTCTCGTACATCTTCACTGAGCGCCGGTGTGACATAATCTGATTCATCTAGTGTGATATTTAACTCTTCGAGCACCTCGAGAACCGAGTCGGCTCGTGTCTCATGCTCGATCACCAAACCGTCATCGACGATTCGAATCGATTCAGGTTGTAACATCACGTACGCCACAGAAGCCGTCGCAATAATACCGATACTCGCTAATACACGCTTGATCATGGGAGTCGGAACAACTTCTTCGCGTTGACTGTCGTAGCAGCAGCGAGTTCATCGTAAGGCATATCGCGAAGAGTGGCGATTTCTTCGGCTACATATTTGACGTACGCTGGTTCATTTCGTTTTCCACGGAACGGTGTTGGCGTCAAGTACGGACAGTCCGTCTCGACAAGCAGACGATCCAGTGGCACTTCTTGCGCCACCGCCTTCGGAACTTTCGCATTTTTGAACGTGACCGGTCCTCCTAACGAAATATAGAAGCTCAAGTCTAAGCACCGAGGCAAAAGTTCGACGGACATGCTGTAACTATGGAACACACCACCGACTTCTTCAGCATGCTCTTCTTCTAAAATATCAAGGACATCTGCCGTTGCTTCTCGGTTATGAATGACAATTGGCATATTCGTTCGCTTGGCAATGGCGATCTGTTGACGGAAGAGGTGCTGTTGCACGTCTTTCGGTGATTTGTCCCAATGATAATCGAGACCAATTTCACCGAGTGCCATGACTTTCGGATGACTCATGAGTGTTTCGATTCGTGCTAAATCCGCATCCGTACAGTCAATCGCATCGACAGGATGCCATCCGACAATGGCATAAATATCTTCATGCGTTTCTGCCAGTTCAATGGCTCGATCGATAGTCGGTGTATCAAATCCGACGACGAGTAGCGGAGAAACGCCCGCTTCTCTCGCTCGCTCAATCGTCTCCTCCACGTCTTCACTGAACTGTTCCGCATTAATGTGCGTATGTGTATCAATTAACATCTTGTTTCCTCCTTAGAAAAAGAGAGGGAGACCGCGGTCTCCCCCATTCCATTATTTGACGATGGCACCGTTCGGCATCTGGTCTGAGACCGTCGCGAGCTCTAGTTTCCCGTCACGATCTGCCGCTAGAATCATCCCTTGCGAGAGTTCTCCACGGAGCTTGACTGGTTTCAAGTTTGCGACAACGATGACTTTCTTGCCAACCACATCTTCAGGGGCATACCATTCAGCGATACCAGACACGATTTGACGCGTCTCTTTCCCAAGGTCGACTTGAAGTTTCAACAGTTTCTTCGCTTTTTTAATCTTATCGGCTTCGACGATTTGACCGACACGGAATTCGACTTGGTCGAAGACATCAATCGTGATTTCAGGACGAATGTCTTCGTCAGCTTCTTCTACTGATGCCGTCTCCGTCTCTTCAATCCGTGCTTTAGACGCCTGACGCATCATTTCTTGGATTGCATCGACTTCTTCTTTCACATCACGACGTGGGAAAATCGGTGTCCCGTCCGTCACAACTGCGTCACTAAAGTCTGCGAATGTATCCAACGCCTCCCATGACATGTCCTCTCCCTCGAGTCCGAGCTGACGGAACATCTCTTTTGGAGCGCGCGTCATGAATGGTTGAATCATGATGGCAACATGACGAAGTACGCCCGCAAGATGTGTCATGACAGAAGCCAGCTCCTCGCGCTTCGACTCCTCTTTCACGAGAACCCATGGTTGTGTCTCATCGATATATTTATTCGCACGGCTGACGAGTTGCCAAATGTTTGTGAGTGCGACCGAAAACTCCATGTGCTCCATGGCTTCTTCTGTTTTGCGTGTCGTCTCTTTCACCACGTTCAACAATTCTGCATCAAATGCCGTGACATTTCCGTTATATGCCGGAATGTTTCCGTCGAAGTACTTTTTAATCATCGCAATGGTGCGATTCAATAAGTTTCCGAGGTCGTTCGCTAAATCAAAGTTCAAACGGTCAACGAACGCTTCCGGCGTGAACGTGCCATCCGCTCCGAATGGAACTTCACGGAGAAGGTAATAGCGGACCGAGTCGAGGCCGTAACGGTCAATCAATGGAATCGGGTCCACGACGTTCCCTTTCGATTTCGACATCTTCCCATCCTTCATGAGCAACCATCCGTGCGCAAATACTTGCTTCGGTAATGGAAGGTCAAGCGCCATTAAGAGGGCTGGCCAAATGATCGTATGGAAACGTACGATTTCTTTCCCTACCAAATGAACGTCTGCTGGCCAGTAACGGTTGAAGAGTTCATCGTTGTCTGTGCCGTATCCGAGTGATGAGATATAGTTTGTGAGCGCATCGACCCATACGTACACGACGTGCTTCGGGTTCGATGGAACTTGTACGCCCCAGTCAAATGTCGTACGTGATACAGCCAAATCTTGAAGACCTGGCTTTAAGAAGTTATTGATCATCTCGGTTTTACGAGATTCTGGCAAAATAAAATCAGGATGTGACTCAAAATATTCAATCAAGCGGTCCGCGTATTTACTGAGGCGGAAGAAGTAGCACTCCTCACGAACGAGTTCGACCGGATGTCCACTGTCAGGACTTTTTCCATCGACGAGCTGCGATTCAGTGTAGTATGTCTCATCCGGTACGGAATACCATCCTTCGTACTCACCGAGGTAGATGTCCCCATTTTTAAGTAATGTCTCGAAAACATGCTCGACCACTTTCTTATGACGGTCCTCTGTCGTACGGATGTAGTCATCGTACGAGATTTCAAGACGGTCCCATAAGACCTTGATCTCTTCCACGACTTCATCCACGAAAGCTTGTGGTGTCACGCCTGCTTCTTTCGCTTTTTCTTGAATCTTTTGACCGTGCTCATCCGTTCCTGTCAAATAACGGACATCAAAACCTTTTAAGCGTTTGTAGCGCGCAATCGCATCACCTGCTACCGTGGTATATGCGTGACCGATGTGCAGTTTTGCACTCGGATAATAAATTGGGGTTGTAATATAAAAAGTCGGCTTCGCCATGATTTATTCTCCATCCTTTCGACATTTGCAATTTCCATTATACACGGTTCGACAAAAGAATTTCCAAACCTAATTGTTTGGAATTTTTTTGCGTTTTCTTCGTCATAAATGTTCCAAAAATACCCTTTCTTTGTTTCAAGTTCAAACTTACGGGGAAATTTAGGTATATATCGTTCTTGATTCGACAAATTTCGAAAATTTACTTTTCCAGATAGTAAGCAGTTGACTACAATTGGAAAGTTTAGTATGCTTTTTGCTGTAGTCACATTGTCGAATTTTGACGATTCATGTCACCACGAGATTTCGACATCATTGGAGGAGGAAACACAAAATGAAATCTACAGGTATTGTACGTAAGGTTGATGAGCTTGGTCGTGTCGTTATTCCAATCGAATTGCGTCGTACACTCGGTATCGCAGAGAAAGATGCTCTGGAGATTTACGTCGACAACGATCAAATCGTTTTGAAAAAATATAAGCCAAACATGACTTGCCAAGTTACAGGCGAAGTATCAGATGATAACTTCAAATTGGCAGACGGCAAACTCATCTTGTCACCAGAAGGTGCACAACGTGTTCTCGTTGAGTTGAAGAACATGCTCGAAAATTACTACAGCGAAGAGTAAGCAAGGATTTCCTTGCTTACTCTTTTTTATGCAATTGATGATACGTATCGTATACATCATTCCGAGACTCGCCGCGGTCTTTCGCAGTCTGTTTGATTGCTGCGTTTGGTTTCAGCCCTTCTTCGATATAGTGAACCACGTGCTCGTATGCAGATAGTGTTTCCCACCATGTTGTCGTAGGTGCCGCCTCTGTCGCTCCACTCACCAAGACGACAAACTCACCACGAACTTCACCCTCACACCATGTCAACGCCTCATCCACAGTTCCTCTCAAAAACTCTTCAAACGTTTTTGTCAGTTCACGACCTAATACGATTTGTCGATTCCCGAACACTTGTCGAATCGCTGTCAACATCTCTTTCAAACGATGAGGAGCCTCATAAAAAATGACGGTGCCCGGTTCGTATTGAATCGATTCGAGAACCTCAACCCGATCCTTCTTCTTACGCGGCAAGAAACCGTAATAGAGAAAACGTTCAGTTGCAAGACCGGATGCGACGAGTGCCGTGAGTGCTGCATTCGCACCGGGTAAGACGACAACCGGGATGTTTTCCTCAATGGCTAATCGCACGAGATCGCTTCCCGGGTCTGAGATTCCAGGCATACCTGCATCTGAGACAACGGCAATCGATTTCCCTGACAACAGATCGTCAATCAGTCTTGGACCACTCACTTCTTTATTGTGTTCATGATAGCTAATCAATTTTGTCGCAATGTCAAAGTGTCGGCAAAGCTTCATCGTTTGTCGTGTGTCTTCCGCTGCGATTAAGTCTACTTCCTGAAGGGTTCGTACCGCGCGATACGTCATATCCTCCAAGTTTCCAATTGGGGTCGGCACGACATACAACGTCGGTTGTTCAGTTTGATAGCTCTTCTGTGAATTCATTGGTCGTCCCCTCCATCAACTTCTCTTTTTGTGCTCGGGTCAATTGCTTGATGGACCATTCGTATCGCATGGCCTCCCGCTTCGTCTCAAACGATTGTACGTACCGAAGTCGTACAGGGAGACGAGCTTTCGTATATTTCGCACCTTTCCCGGCATTATGTGCAAGGAGTCGCTTTTCCACGTCTGTCGTATAGCCCGTGTAGTACGTTCCATCACCGCATTCCAAGATGTACGTATAATGTTTAGGCATCGAGAATAGCTCGCATCGCTTCTGTATACGTATCGTCTTCTTCATAGACAACAAATGGCGGTAAAATTTTAAGACCTGCTTTTCCATCTTTCGATCCCTCGATTAATAAGGTATTCGCCTCGCGTCCCGCTTTCGGGTAAACGAGTTGCATTCGTTTTGGTTCAATTCGATACGCACGCATCAACGTCAGGATATCAAGTAAACGTTCTGGCCGATGTACGAACGCCACTTTCCCTCCCGGTTTGACGAGTTGACTGGCCGTCCTGATGCAATCTTCCAGCGTGCACAGCACTTCATGGCGCGCAATCGTATGATGCTCATTTTGATTTCGGAGTGAC
Source organism: Exiguobacterium sp. BG5(2022) (assembly GCF_031844365.1). Classification (GTDB taxonomy): domain Bacteria; phylum Bacillota; class Bacilli; order Exiguobacteriales; family Exiguobacteriaceae; genus Exiguobacterium; species Exiguobacterium profundum. The sequence goes on along the minus strand of NZ_JAUZVB010000006.1, from coordinate 5,174 downwards.
GTCTCGTTCGCTAAAAAGTAGGGCGGGTTACAAGTGACTACGTCATATCGTGCATGCCCGAGCTGCGTCGCTGCCGTTTTCACATCGCCCTCCACCACTCGAATTCGCTCTTCAAGACGATTGACCGCCATGCTTCGATTCGCCATGTCGACCAGTTTCGATTGAATCTCCACACCTGTTATCGTTCCTTTTGTACGATATGACAAAAAGAGCGGGATTGCCCCGGTGCCAGCACACAAATCGACCAGTTGTCCTTTTTGGATAGGCACCCATACAAACTCTGCAAGCAGTACCGCATCTAATGAAAATGAGAACACATCATCACTTTGAATGATTTTACCTGGACGTCCGAGCAAATCATCAAGGCGTTCTCCATCCTTAACCGTTACCATCGTTTCCTCCTTCTATAAAAGAAAGGCGACGGATAGGGAACCCCTATCTATCGCCCCGTATTAATGTTTATTGAGCATCGACAAACAGAAGAGACAGTCCCCATCTTTTCGTACCTGTCCGTAATGGAGGTTACAAATGTGGAATCCTTCTTGATACAGCGCAGCCAAATTGTTCTGCCCTTTCCCAGACAATGCGATTTGTGAATCACCATTTGTCGTATCAACTTCTGCCAATTGTTCGACTTTTTCGCGTAAGTGATGATTCTCTAGATACATATGCTGGTTCTCTTCAAGCAAATAAGCGAGCTGCTCTTTTAACACGCCTAAATGTTCGGTGAGGAGCTGCATCTGTTGCTCGATCGCATCCACCCGCATCATTACTTCTTTTTTGTCCATTCTTTCCACTGCTCAGCACCCCATCACTGTTTTGACGGTTTTCGTTTAATCGCACCCACCTCAACGAGTTCATCAATCGTATACGTGACGACACGCGTCCGATCGTGGAGCTCAACTTGAATGAGTTGGTCCAAAATGTTAAGACCGATTACCCGACCATCACCTTCTGGAATTTTGATTCGCTTGCCGACGTCTGGTAAATCACGTTTCAGTTCTTCATATGTGTCATTCTCATATTTCAAACAGCACATCAGACGACCACATACTCCAGAGATCTTATTCGGATTCAACGAGAGATTCTGGTCTTTGGCCATTTTGATCGAGACCGGTTCGAATTCCCCAAGAAATGACGAGCAGCAAAGAACCCGACCACATGGCCCAATCCCGCTAAGGAGTTTCGCTTCATCACGAACACCGATTTGTCGGAGCTCGATTCGTGTCCGAAACACACTAGCTAAGTCTTTTACCAATTCTCGAAAGTCGACGCGACCCTCGGCAGTAAAATAAAAGATCACTTTATTGCGATCAAATGTATACTCAACATCAACTAGCTTCATTTCTAATTGATGTTCTCGAATTTTTTCTTCACAGACGGCGTGAGCATCAACGGCTGCCAGTCGATTATCGCGTACGATATCCGCATCCTTTTGGTCCGCGACACGAAGGATTGTCTTCAACGGCAGGACGACTTCGTCTTCGCCGAGCTGCTTGTTGACTTGGACGATTTCCCCATACTCAATGCCACGTACCGTTTCAACGATGACATGGTCCCCACGTTTAAGCGTTGCATCGCCTGGTGAAAAGTAATAGATTTTTCCCGCTTCTTTAAAACGGACTCCAACTACTTCAAGCACGCGCTTCTATCCTTTCTGCAAATCGAACGAAAGTCGTTCGAACGTTAATTGAGGATTGACGTTTGCCTCAAGTCGCCAAATGGCCGCATGTACACTTTCGATCGCATGTGTAAGCTTCGTGACAGATCGATTTTGGATAAATGCGTTGTACAAGGCGGCCTCATTCTTAAATAGCTTCGGAGCATACATATCTCGCACTTTTAAATGAAGTGCCTCCTCTAGCCAATGTTCGAATAATTCAAGACCGACTCGCAACTCATTCCGTCCTTTGAAATGCCCTAACCATTTTTCTTGTGCGAACAAGAGCAACTCTTGAGGTCGTTTCGTCAATACTTCAATTAATTGTACCACTAGCCCATACGCCTGTACAAACCACTCCTGCTCAAGCGCTTCTTTCGCGTCATCCCATTTCGGATAAACGGTCAAGGCAAGGTATGCCAAATCATACGTACAGGACAGTTCTTCTGACATCGTTTGCGCCAATTGGGCTCGGTCGATTGGACGAAAAGCAAGTTGTTGCGCGCGCGAACGAATCGTCGGAAGAAGCAACTGTGGTTGTGTCGTCACTAAAATAGCAAGCTTTCCTACTCCCGGTTCTTCAAAGAATTTCAGTAGACTGTTTGCCGCTTGAGTCGTCATCTTGTGCGCTTGATGAATGACGTACACTTGGCGATCACCTTCAGCACCTCGTAGTGATAAATCACTGAGCAATTGCTGAATCTGTTCTTTTTTTATACTCGCACCGTCCGGCTCCACTTCGATGTAGTCGACAATGTTTTTAGAATCCATACGCCGACAGTTTCGACACACTCCACAAGGCTCTGCACCATCTGGTGATTCACAAAATAAGGCTTTGGCGAACAATGTGGCTGTATCAATCAAATAAGGCTCATAATCTCCTGAGAAGATATACGCATGCCCCACTTTATTCGAAACGATTGAATTTTGAATGATGCGAGAAACGACAGTTTGCGACTCGCTCAATTCTTGAAAACGCATATGCCCAACTCCCATTAAAACTGATGGAATCCTTCGATCGGCAAGACGAATACCGTCGCCCCTCCGACTTGTACTTCGACTGGGTAAGGAATATACGAATCCGCATGTCCTCCCATCGGTGAAATCGGCGTGATCATTTGGTCGCGGCTCGAGCAGTTCGATTGAATCACGTCCATCAAATCATCAAGACGCTCTTGTGGAATCCCCATCATAAACGTTGTATTACCTTCTTTTAAAAATCCACCAGTCGTGGCTAACTTTGTTGCGCGAAAATCTTGCTCGACGAGTGCGTCGGACAAACGTGCGCTATCCTTATCATGTACGATTGCAATTACCATTTTCATCATATTTGTACGCCTCCTTGTTGTAGTCGTTCAATTGTATAATCAAGTACCTCATCTTGAATGCATTCAATCGATTGATCAGCATCAATCCGAACGATTCGTTCTGGATACTGTTTCAGTAACGTTTGGAATCCTGCATAGACACGCTCATGGAATGCTTGATCACGACTCTCAATTCGATCAAGCTGTCCCCGATCCTTCATACGTGCACTTGCCTGTTCCGGGTTTAAATCAAATAAAAAGGTTAGATCGGGTGTGAGACCATTCGTTGCCCATTCATTTAATGACCGAATCTGATCAAGGTCATACTGCAATCCATATCCTTGATAAGCAATGGATGCATCGATGAACCGGTCGCAGAGGACAATCGCGCCCCGCTCTAACGCTGGACGAATCACTTGTTCCACGTTCTGTGCCCGTGACGCGGCATAGAGCATCATCTCCACGCGTGGGGTCATCTCATGATGATCCGGCGATAATAACACTTCGCGAATCTGATTCCCGACCGTTGTTCCTCCGGGTTCTCGGGTCACGACAATGTCATATCCTTTTTGCTTTAAGTTTTCTACTAATAATTGAAGCTGTGTGGACTTTCCTGATCCATCAGGTCCTTCAACCGTTATAAACATTCCGTTCACGTTTTAAAACTCCTCTACAATAACGTCAATTTGCTCTATCATAACATGCTTACTAGCTTGAAGCTTCCTCCCTAAAGAAATCCATTCCCGGAGCACACGGATTTTTTCTTCTGTAATACGCTCTCCTTTTAGAATCCATGGAATACCTGGTGGGTATGGAATCACCGTCTCTGCTGAAATCAATCCAATTGCTTGGTCGAAAAGAACTCGCTGCATTGGAAGAGCTGTTACAGACGTATATAGTTCAGACACGCGCTCGGTTTGTGGAAATGGGAAAATCGTTTCATCGTCTTCAATGATCGGCACATGGGTAGATGCTTTTTTTATTAATTTGATCCAATGCTCGATTTCCTGTTTCTCTATTTCCCTTAATGGCAAGCAGAATAACACATGATCGACTGCCACCAACTCGATGTCTATGCCGATTGAGGCGAGATGCTGACTAAAGATCAATCCATTCTTTGGATAAGTCAGAATCGTCACCTTCGTAAAGTCATCTCCGACTTTTACAACAAAACCAGCTCGTTTTAATTCAAGAACAAATTGTGCATGGCTTTTTTGGATAGCAGACCATTCCTCATCCGTTAAACGTTCTAGATAAGAACGAGCATAATCCAATGAAGCCATGATGAGATAAGACGGACTCGAGGTCTGGAAAGAGACTAATGCATGCTTCAAACGCGCTTCATCGATATTATCTTTATAGTGAACCCAAGCCCCCATGGTTAAGGCAGGCAACGTTTTATGCGCGGACTGTACGACTGCGCTCGCTCCTTCGAAGATTGCAGAGCGACGTGGCAACTGTGGATGAATTAAATGAGCGCCGTGTGCTTCATCGACAAGCAATGGAATGTCTAATAGTGTCAAATAGTCTGAAATCGTTCGAATGTCTGCCATATCCCCGTAATAGGTTGGAGACGTCAACATGACGGCTCTCCCTCCAGGAAATTCTTGAATGGCCTGTTTAATCGTATCTAATGTTACGACCGTCGGGATACCTGTGCCGCGTTCAATGGTAGGCGTTAGTAATACTGGCTTTAATCCTAACCACTCGATCGCGTTCCAAATCGATTTATGTGAGTTCCGTTGAACATATACCCGTTCACCACGTTTCACTGTTGCCGCGAGCATACTCCAATTTCCCACAGTCGATCCGTTGACAAGCCATTTACTTTTACTCTCATACAACTTACCCAATGCACATTCTGCTTGCTCAATGATTCCCGAGGCATCGTGCAAATCGTCTAAATGTGCTAGCTCAGTCAAATCGTAAGGCATGACTTTTGCGAATGCATCAGGTAAGCGATCATCAACCACTGTACCATTATGATGACCTGGTACGTGGAAAGAGACGCGGTGTTCACGAACATGCTGTTCCAGAACCTCTAAAAATGTAAACGGATTTTCCCGAGCAGGAGCCATCTGTTATTCCTCCTAAACTATAAAAAATATGAAAAAAGACGATCAAGCATATGCTTGATCGTCTTCTGCGTTGGCCTGGCAACGTCCTATCCTCACAGGGGGAGATCCCCCAACTACTTTCGGCGCTGA